>JAZSDF010000059.1:0-12858 GCA_045531035.1 Acutalibacteraceae bacterium
TTATCATATGAACAACGAAATGGAAACCTGGAATAATGTGTTTGCCAACAACTGCTATTACAACACCTTCAATCCTGCGTTTGATAAAGATGCTTTAAACACTCTTCCCGGCTTTGTGGGCGGCGATGACCCGATAAAAGCGTATCAGCTTGCAGAGGGTTCACCGTTAATCGGTGCAGGCTTTGAGATTAAGGACGGCTGTATGACAGATTTCTACGGCAATGAAATAACAAGCAACAACATCGGCTGTTATTCCGCCGACGGAGAGGATGCTGAACTTGAAACAGAAAGCTTTTTTGAAAAAGCCATAAGATTTATCCGTCAGATATTTAATATAGCAATTGAAGAAATACGCAAATTAATTATTGATATTTTTGAGTGATGAGACAACGAAACTTTTCTGATAAGCTTTTTCAATGAAATGTATCACGAACTGCCTGTGCTTAAATAAAAAGGAAGAAATAAACAATAAGAATTTGTGGAGGTTCTGTATGAGCAAACAGAAGCTATATGATATATTTCAGACACATTGACGAACTTTAAGAATTATTTTTCGTATTTAATATTGTTTAAGAGTTTAAAAAGTGATAGAATTAGGTTATTATATGATAACGGAGGTTATTTGTTATGGATAAGAAACTTAAAATCGGTGTTTTCGGTGCAAGAAGAGGCTGTGGTATCGCACAGGGTCTCACCCTTACCGAAAAAGCCTACATAAGCGCAGTTTGCGATTATGACGAAAGTACATACGAAGGTATTAAGAAATATTGCTGCGAAGAAACAAAATTCTATACAGACTTTGATGAATTCATTAACAGCGGTATGGATGCGGTTGTTCTCACTAATTTCTTCCATCAGCATGCAAAATATGCGGTTATCGCTCTTGAAAAGGGTATTCATGTTCTCAGCGAAACTATGCCTGCAGTTACCATGGCTGAATGTGTTTCAATCTGCCGTGCATCAGAAAAGAGCGGTGCAATTTATATGCTTGCGGAAAACTACGCTTATTTTGCAGTTATCAGCAAGCTTACCGAAATCTATAATGAAGGCACTCTCGGTGAAGCTCTTTACTGCGAGGGTGAATATGTTCATCCCATGAGCCATGAGGAATATGTTCACTACACACCCACAACAACCCATTGGCGTGCTCTTATGCCCTCAGGATTCTATCTGAGCCATTCATTTGCACCTCTTATGAGAGTTACAAACGATATCCCCGTTTCGGTCAATGCAAGAAGCATTTATACCGACGGCATGCGTCAGGAGCGTGAGGGCGAGCCCATTAAGGACGTTGCATCAATCATGCTCTGCACAATGAGCAGAGGTGCTGTTGCAAGAATTACAGGCTGGGCAAAGTTCGGCGGTCATGGCAACTGGTACCGCTTTGCCTGCGCAAAGGGCAGCGCTGAAACCGTCAGAGGTGATGAGGGTAAAATCCGCCTTGTTTATAATGATTGGGAAATCCCTGAGGGCGTCGAAAAAGAAAAGGTTTCAACCGTCGGCTATCCCTTTGATAAGGATAAGGCAAGGCAGTGCGGTCATTCGGGCGGTGACTATTATGTAGCTCACGAATTCCTCAGCTGTATCCTTGAAGGCAGACAGCCATACTTCAATGCATACCGTTCATGCGCCATGTCGGCAGTTGCAATTCTCGGTTGGAGAAGCAGCCTTCACAATGGAGCCGAATATAAGATTCCCGATTTCTCCAATGAAGAAGAGAGAAAACTGTATGAAAACGATAACCTCTCTCCCTTCCCCGATGAAAACGGCATTGCAAACTATCCCTGCACAAAATATGATGCAGATAAATACAACATTTGATTTCTTAATAATAAATAATCGTTCACTTAAACAACTCTCAGAGCTTTTCCGGGAGTTGTTTTTTGTTAAATAAAGGAGTTTTCGAATGAAACAAACAACTAAATATTTCGTTACAATGATATTGAAACTCTTTTATTCAAATGCTATAATATATCAAAATTGTCTTTTAGGTTGTGAAAAATATGTCAACAAAACTTTGGTATGATGAATTTATAAATGATTGGATGTGGGCGTTGCCTTTAGGTAACGGCAGAGTCGGTGCCATGCAATACGGCAACCCACATTGTGAACAGATTGAAATAAATGAAGAATCTCTCTGGTGCGGCAGGCAGATTCAAGAAAAATACCATGCTTCACCCGAAGCTCTCAAGGAAATCCGTCGCCTTGTCAGCGAAGAAAAGCTAAAAGAAGCGGCTCAGCTTGCCCGCGAAACTTTTTTATCTGACCCGCCCGTTGTCCGCTCCTATGAAAGCTTTGGGGAAATTTTTATTGATTTTCTCGATAAATCCCCCGTCACAAATTATCGCAAGGAATTGGAATTAAGTGAAGCTATTGCCCGGATTTTCTGGACAAAAAGCAAAATAAACTTTAAAAGTGAATGTTTTATCAGCGAGGATTTTGACGGATTTGTTTATAAGGTTGAAACTGACGGAAAACCTTTTTCTTGTAATGTGAGCATTAAAAGAAAGCAGGATGCTTACAGCTCCTGCGTAAATCCTGACACAATTATTATGAACGGCAGAATTACATATAATACCCATCACTACTATGGTGAGGGTGGCGAGGGTATGTCATTCGGTGCGAAACTTTGCATTAAAACAAACGGTGAATTGACTGCCGACCACTGCACAATAACCGTAACCGATGCAACTTATGTTATTGTTTACGCTGCTTTCGAAACAAATTACAATGTTGACAAATATGATATTGACGAAACCGTCGATTTCAAAAGCAAGTTAAATAAAACAATCGAAAGCCTTATAAATGCGGATTACGAAAAGGTTAAAGAAGCTCACATTTCAACCCATAAAAAATGGTTCGGTAATGTTCAACTCGAATTAGAAAAAACTGAAATCAGTGAATTAACCACAAACCAAAGGCTTAAAGAACTCAAATGGGATGAATACGATCCCGATTTATTTGCCCTTTACTATAATTTCGGCAGATATCTTTTGATTGAAAGCTCGGGCAAAAATGCAAAGCTTCCCGCTAACCTTCAAGGTATCTGGTGCCACGACTTCACTCCCCCCTGGGGAAGCGATTTCCACACAAACATAAATCTTCAGATGAATTACTGGCCAAGCGAAAGCGCAAATCTCTCCGAAACTTCTGCGCCTTTTATTCATTTTATGAAAATGGTAAGCTCATTCGGTTCTGAAACCGCAAAGGAACTTTTCGGCGCCAGAGGTTGGGTTATTAACCATACAACCGATGCATTCGGAAGAACGGGTGTTCACGACAGCGTTGACTGCGGATTTTTCCCTATGGCAGGGCCCTGGCTTTGTCTCAATCTCTGGGAGCATTATGAATATACAAACAGTACAGAATATCTCGAAGAGATTTACCCTATTTTAAGAGGAGCCTGCGAGTTTGTTCAGGACTATTTAACAGAAAATGAGAAGGGTCAGCTTATCACTTCACCATCAAACTCTCCTGAAAACGAATTTTATTATATTGATGCTAACGGCGAAAAGCAGGAAAGCATGTTTACTGAGGGCGCAACAATAGATTTCCAGATTATTTATGCTCTCTTCACCCGTACTGCTCACGCTTGCAAGGTTCTTAACAAAGATGAAGAATTTTCAAAAACTCTTTTTGAAGTTTTGGAAAAGCTTCCCCCGATGGAAATAAGCAAGCGTTACGGAACAATACGCGAATGGATTCAGGACTATGAAGAAACAGATCCGGGACACCGCCATATTTCTCACCTTTTCGGACTTTTTCCCGGTGACCAGATTAACGAAAGCAACCCCGAAATATATGAGGCGGCCAAAAAAACCATTGCTCGCCGTATTGAAAACGGTGGCGGTTCAACAGGTTGGTCAAGAGCCTGGACGATTTGCTTCTACACCCGACTTAAAGACGGTGAAAATGCGTACAAGCACCTTAAATATTTACTTGAAAAATGTACTGCAAATAACCTTTTTGACATTCATCCTCCGTTCCAGATTGACGGTAACTTCGGCGGTGTTGCGGCTATTACGGAAATGCTTCTTCAAAGCCATCTTGGCTCTCCCGGCAACAGAGTTACAGAGCTCTTACCCGCTTTGCCCAATGATTGGAACAAGGGTTCAGTTAAGGGTATCAGGGCAAGAGGAAATCTGACCTTTGATATTTCTTGGGAAAATTCAGTTCTTAAAAACGCTGCGGTAACTGCAGAAAACGACTGCACGTTAAAAATCAAATTAAATGATAAAACAGAAAACCTCAAAGCAAACAAGCCCTATACTATTGAAGACAACTGCCTGAAAACAGAACTTTCCGCAGGAGAAACTATAGAACTCAGTAACTGTATATGACCAAGTTGGAAAAGAATTTTGATAGGTGATTTTATGAGTAAGGTAAAATATGTTGATACAATGATCGGTACCGTTGCGGACGGTCAGGCAGAAAGTTATCACGGCGGCGGTAAAACATATCCGGGAGCGGCTGTTCCCGGCGGTATGGTGCAGCTTTCACCGGATACAGTAACGGGCGGTGACAACGGTAACGGCTACAACTATTGCGATAACACGATAGAAGGCTTCAGCTTCAACCATATGAGCGGTATAGGCTGGTACGGTGATTTGGGAAATATCCAGATTATGCCTGTTACGGGCGAACCGGATTTAAGAAGCGGAAGTAACAGTCACGTTGATTTTAAAAAGTGTAAAAAAGGCTGGAAATCGGAATTTTCTCACGACAGCGAAAAAACAGAAGCAGGCTATTACTCCGTGAAATTAGACCGTTACAATATTTTAGCGGAAGCAACAGCGAATGTTCACAGCGGTATATTAAGATTTACATATCCGCAAAACGAAAATGCGAAAATTATAATGAATTTTTCTCGCAGAATCGGTGGAAAAGCAGATTTTGAAGAAATTAAAATAGTTAACGAAAATACTGTTGAAGGTAAAATCATATGCACACCGAAGGGCGGAGGTTTCGGTCACGGTCATGCCGGAATTTCTTACGATTTGTATTTTACCTGCGAGTTTTCCGAAACACCTGCAAAAATGCAATTCTTTTCAAATGAAGAAATGCAGAGTGAACATATCAAAGAATTTTGCCACGAAGATGTCGGACTGCTTTTGGAATTCTGTGAAAATCTCACAGATTCGCTTAAAATAAAATGCGGTATTTCTTACACAAGTCTTGCCGGTGCAAGAATGAATTTAAATGCTGAAATTCCTCACTTTGATTTTGATGCCCAAAGAAAAAATGCTCAATTTTTATGGGAACAAGCCTTCAGTGTTGCAGATGTTGAAGGAAGTAACGAAACAGATTTAAAGCTTTTTTACACCTGCCTTTATCATACACTTCTAGATCCGAGAGTTTCTGCTGATATTGACGGCAGCTTTTCTTTGGACGGAAAAACGATGAAAGATGACAGTTACATTCACCGCACGGTATTCAGCGGCTGGGATGTTTACAGAAGCGAATTCCCGCTTCTGGCAATTATCCGTCCGGATATTGTTAATGATGAGGTCAATTCACTTTTAAAAATAGCGGAGACTAAAAATACATCATTTCCGCAATGGGAGCTTTTAGGCATTGACACGCACTCTATGGTAGGAGATCCCGGACTTCTTGTTGTTGCCGATGCATACCTCAAAAATATCAGGAATTATGATACGGAAAAAGCATATAAAATAGGTCTTGCTTCAAGCAAATGTGAAAAAGAATTATTCAATAAGCCGTTTCGTTCTGTAAGACCCGATTGTGAACAGTATCTGAAAAATGCTTTTGTTCCCGAAAAACTGAGTGATACTTTAGAATTTTTACTTGCAGATTACATAATGTACCTTTTTGCAAAAGAAAAAGGCGACAAAGAAAATGAAGAATTCTTTTTTGACCGTATAAAAAAATATACCGAAAACTACAATGAAAAGCTTGGCTTTTTAGCACCGCGAAAAAAGAATGGTAAATTTGTGTTTGAAGAAAATGAATATGATGACGACGGATGTGTTGAGAGCAACATTTTTCAACAGTCGTGGTTTGTACCTTACGATGTTATCGGTTTAAGTAAACTCTTTGGCGAAGAAAGAACAATTGAGCTTTTGGAAAGATTTTTTGAAAATGCTGATTTTTCTAAACTTTGGAATGAAGATTACAACCATTCAAATGAACCTTGCCATAACATCACCCATTATTTTAATATTTTGGGTCTCTCTCACCGTACACAGTACTGGACTCGTAAAGTTCAGAAAGAAGCATACAGAACAGGTGCATACGGTTTCTGCGGCAATGAAGATGTAGGTCAGCTTTCTGCGTGGTATGTTCTGTCAAGCTTAGGGTTTGCTCAGGTTTGCATCGGTCAACAGAATTATTATATTAATACTCCCCTGTTTAAGAAAGCGACTGTTAAATTAAATAAAAATTATCATTCCTGTATAAATGCCGATACCTTTACCGTGGTTTGTGACAAAGACCCTCTTGAATACCCTTATATCAAAAAGGTTGAGTTTAACGGAAATATGATAAATAGACCGTATTTGTCGTATTTTGAAATTACATCCGGCGGCACTTTAAAGGTTGAGCTTTCAAAAGAGCCTGTTACAGATTGTTTTTAAAGAAAAATTGCAGAGGCACTTAATATTTTATACAATTCAGAAACATTAGAGATGGGAAGAATGGATTATGAGTGGATTTGAAATGTTTTTAGTCCGTAAAATAACGGCTGTCATACTGTTTTTTATGACTCTGACAAACAGCATTACGGGGGTGGGAACAATTATGGAGAAGCCTGCAGAAATCAACGGCTCACTTGCCTGCACGGACGCTCTCGGCAGAAGTGTTGTTTCCGCAGGAGAAAGCGAAAAGCTTGTGGGTGTTTTCTATTTTCTCTGGCAGGGTCAGCACGGAAGCACACGGATTATTGACAACTCAAAGCTTGTCGCAGAGCATCCCGATGCAATAAATTCGGAAGAAGAATGGATTGAGGCAGGCGGCGGAGTTCAACAGGAGTTTCATTTCTGGGGTGAGCCGCTTCTCGGATATTATTCTGCAAGCGATGAATGGGTTTTCAGAAAGCATGTTCAAATGCTGACAGATGCTGCGGTTGATTTCATAGTTATCGACGCAACGAATGCTTTCACATATTCAGAGCCTGCCAAAAAGCTTATAGGCGTATGGTATGAATATCTGCTTCAGGGCTTCGATGTTCCGCAAATCGCATATTACACCAATTCCTATTCCGCAGATACAATCAACAGAATTTACGATGAGATTTATAACAATACTGAACTCAAGGCAAAATATCCCCGACTCGATGAGCTTTGGTTCCGTCTTGACGGTAAGCCGCTGATTATCGGCAACGAAAATGACGGTGAGATAAAACCCGAAGCCAAGGAATATTTCAGAATGAAGCAATCTCAATGGCCGAATGCTGACAAGGTCGATGACGGTTTCCCGTGGATGGAATTTGACCGTTCACTCACCTATCAATCTGTTTTTAAGAAAGACGGCGTTAAGATAATGAATGTTTCCGTTGCTCAACATTCTGACACCTGCGTATTCAGCAAAACCGCATGGTACGGCGCAAATGACCGCACCCGTTCATGGCATAACGGCGAAAACGATTCATCCGATAATGCAATGCTATACGGTCATAATTTTGCAGAGCAATGGGAGTTTGCAATCAAAATGAATCCCGACATTATTTTTGTAACGGGCTTTAACGAATGGGTTGCTCAAAGACAGACTCCCGAAGAAAACTATCCGATTGTTTTTGTTGACTGTGCCGACGAAAACGCATCCCGTGATGTTGAACCCTCCGCAGGTGTTCTCGGCGATAACTATTATCTGCAGATGGTGAATTATATCGCAAAGTTCAAGGGCACGGCAGGCAGAGTTGCAAAAAGCCCGAACGTGACCATAGATATTAACGGCAGCTTTTCGCAATGGGATTCGGAGAAAATCAGTTCGGTATACAGAGATTACAGAAACGATACAGCCGACAGAAATTCGGTTGATTTTGCTCAGATTCCGATAACCGATTCATCGGGAAGAAACGATATTGTCAACATGAAGGTCGCTGAGGATACGGAAAACTATTATTTTTATGTTGACACAGCCGACACACTTTCTTCTCCCAACGGCGGCAGCTGGATGACGCTGTTCATTAACGAAAATATTGTTGTTAACCGCACTGCACCCTTCAACGGCAAAACCAACGTTGAGAAGAACACCGACGGAGTTTTCACTAAAATCGGTGAATCCGAAATTCGTTATGAGGACAACAAACTGATGCTCAAAGTTTCAAAAGCTCTTGTTGATTCCGCCAACGGCTTCAACTTCAAATGGGCAGATAATTATATCGAAAATGATGTGAATTCATTCTATACAAAGGGTGATGCCGCCCCTTACGGCAGACTTTGCTATTGTTATTAAACACAGCAAAAATTGATAATTCCAATTTGTCGAGTGAATTAAAGATAAATAAAACGATCAGGTTCAATGGGAGTCACTCCTGCTGCACCTGATTTTCTTTTTACTACTTTTTTCGGGATATCAGGGCGTGAAACCCCTAACGGGCAGATTTGTATGTTCAAAACAATTGTTTGCTAAGACAAATTACAAACATTTTAGAATTTAAAACTTAAACAGGATAAAGTTGACAGTAAAAATAGCCCGTGTTATGATAGATTTGTTCAGATAAATAAAATATGACGGTTATTTTATACTCTGCCGGGAGGTCTTTATGAATAATCCATATGAACTGTTATCATTTTATTTGTTATTGCTGTTATAATAACTTCCCTGCCGCTTTCTTCTGCTGCGGAAACAACCGAGGCTGTCATCCCTTAACAGCACCGGATTTGAGTGGAAAAGCTATGATTATTACAGCGGTACGGGTAAATGGAATTACGGAAAAATTCACACTGCCGATTATATGAAGTATGCCGATGTAGACTATAACGGTGATAAATACAGAGCAGTAAAGTTTGACTCATACAGACCGTATTTCACAGACTTTGAATCAACACCTGTCGGTGACACATATCTGGATAATAACGGCTACGAATACGGCAAAATTACCGGTTCAGATTTGAACCGATTAAATGGCGTATTGTTGATGAAAAGTCGGGATATGCAATCTGCGAATCCATTATTGATTCACATCTCAATATTTTTCAAAAAGGTATTGACTCTAACGCTCCGTCATAGTGTATGCTCTGTTTTGTGAGGTGATAAAATTGAAAATGCAGATTAAAGAATTTGCCGAGTTTACGGGTGTAAGTGTGCGCACACTTCATTATTACGATGAAATAGGATTATTGGTGCCCGCCCATGTGGATAGGTCTACAGGCTATCGTTATTACGACGAAAACTCCCTTATTCGTATGCAAGAGATTCTCTTTTACCGTGAGCTTGATTTTTCTTTGAAGAGCATTAGAGAAATTTTGTCCTCTCCAAACTATAACAAAAGAAAAGCACTAAAAGAGCAAAAGAAAATGCTCACGCTCAAAAAGGAACGGCTGGAAAGGCTGATTTCTGCAATTGACGGTACAGTGAAAGGAGAAAATATTATGAGAGCATTTGATAACAGTGAATTTGAAAAACACAAGGCCGAAGCAAAAGAAAAATGGGGCAAAACGGACGCATACAAGGAACACGCAGAACGGACCAAGAATTACTCCAAGCAGAAGTGGAATGACCTTGCCGAGGGAATGAATGATATTCTCGCTGAGTTTGCAATATGTATGAAAAATGGCGAAGAGCCTGATTCCGCCGAAGCACAGAACCTTGTGAAAATGCTGCAGAACCATATCACTGAAAATTACTATCTCTGTACAAACGAGATTTTAGCAGGTCTCGGTAAGATGTATGTTACCGATGAGCGCTTCAAGAATAACATTGATAAGAATTCCGATGGTACAGCAGAGTTTATCTGTGAAGCAATAGACTTCTGTTGCAGAAAATAAGCGAATTTCGGTGTGTAGAACAGTTGGATATATTCAAATTTGCCAATCTGAATTTCAAAAAGTAAAAAGACATGTGATAATTATTAAAAAGTTCTTTGTTGCAGTTATATCAAGTCTTATTATACCTTGCTCTGCAGCAGAGGTTAAACTTGAAGCGTTTATTGTTGAAACAAATTTATCCAACAGAGGATGTTGTTATTGCTAATGTGAATGTTACATATGCGTTCCACCGAGGACGGACAGCTTTGTCAGAATTACTACACCATAGAAAATGAGACAAATTTCCGTTCCTATAACAGTCAGGCAGTTGAAATGCTTTTCCGCAAAAAATTATTCTGGAAAACATTGAAACCGAGGATTTATTAGAAGGCGAAGAAAGCTATAAATTCTGGGAGACTGTAAATAAATTAATCCGCCGTTTCAATAAATGGTTTATGTCTAAAAGGCAAGGTTAATTTTAAAATAACACCAGTTTAGCGAAGCGTAAAAAGTATAGATAGTAACTACAACTACTAAGAGCAACAGTGTATTTCGCTGTTGCTTTTATCTTTGTGTGGATGTTATAATGAGTTCAAATAAGAATTTGTCAAGTTCATAAATATATTTTTAAAAATATACCCCACACCAAGGAGCAGACTATGATAACAAAGTTTGATTTACATACCGACGTTTTAGTTCTCGGAAGCGGACCTTCGGGATTTGCCGCTGCTTATTCAGCAGCTAAAAACGGAGCAAAGGTCATTCTTGTTGAACAAAGCGGCGACGTTGGCGGAATCTCCACTTCAGGGCTTATGAGCCATTGGACAGGAAGCTGCGGCAGTCCGCTTTATTATGAAATTCTGAAAAGGACATCCGAAAACAATGAGGGTGAGTTCAAAAATAAAATCACCAACCTTATTGACCCCGAAAAACTGAAAACTCTTTATCTTGAAATGCTTGATGAGGTCGGCTGTAAGCTTATGCTTTACACCTTTGCCGAAGATACAATCTGTGACGGCGACAAAGTGCTCGGCGCAACCGTTATCAACAAATCGGGCAAAACGGATATATATGCCAAAGTCATTGTTGATGCAACGGGTGACGGCGATATTGCCGCAAGAGCAGGTGCCGAATTTGTTCTCGGCAGAGAAAGCGATAATAAGATGCAGCCCGCAACTCTGATGTTTAAGGTCGGCGGTGTTGATTACGAACGAGCCGTGTTCTTAGGCTCATTTGAATCAACTTATGAAACGCCGAACGGCGAGCTTCAGGCTCTTGCTAAAGAACATATTCCGTATCCTGCAGGGCATATTCTCACTTATAAATCAACGCTTCCCGGTGTTGTTACCTGCAATATGACAAACGCCGTTGAAATTGACGGCACGGTTGCCGATGACTTAACAAAAGCCACCATGACCTGCCGCAGACAGATGGATGATATTGTCAGATATCTCCGGGAATTTGTGCCTGGCTATGAGAATTGCTTTATCATCAGCTGCGCATCGCTTATCGGTATTCGCGAAACAAGACATTTCAAGGGTAAATACACTCTTAACGAACAGGATATTCTTGAAGCAAAAGTATTTGACGATTATGTTGTGAAAGATGCTTACTTCAATTTTGATGTTCATAACATCACGGGTGCAGGACTTGACAAAACGGGTGTGCAGAAGCATTTCAAACAGACAAAAGGATATACTATTCCATACCGTTGTCTGATTCCGGAAATCAAAGAAAATCTTCTGCTTTGCGGCAGAAATATTTCAGGTACACATATGGCACACTCAAATTTCAGGGTTATGCCTATCTGTGTCGGTATCGGCGAAGCTGCAGGTGCTGCGGCGTATATCTCTGTTTCGCAAAACCGCAATCTGAATGATATTGATGCAAAAGAAATAAGAGAAATTATCGGAATATAAATTCCGATTTGTGTAACAGACATAAAAGGAAAAATCTCCGTCAGAAGTGAGCAAACGGACTTTGACAAGCGTGGATATGTTACGCTTGATTCCTCTTTACCCTACAACACCTTTGATTTTTTGTCCGATAAAAACGGTATTTTTACCGTTGCAATCAAGCTTTCCGACGCAACAATGTATTCAATTTTCAGGGAATGTTTACGCAAGGGCGTCGGCATTGAACTGAATGTTAAAACAATAAATATGACCGATAAACAAAAAGAAATTTTTCTCCGACCTTATATCATCGCAAAAGAATTCGGTTAATATTGATATCCGATTGAAAGGAGTGTTTTTATGAGAATTCTGATTGCAGAAGATGAAAAGAGCCTTAACAGAATAATTGCAAAGCAGCTTAAAGTGTCGGGCTACAGCGTTGACTGCGCTTTCAACGGCGAAGAAGCCTATGATCTGATAAGTATGACTGACTATGATGCTGCTGTTTTTGACGTTATGATGCCGAAAATTGACGGGTTTTCACTGCTCAGAAAAATCAGAAATGAGGGCAATAATCTTCCTGTACTTTTCCTTACTGCCCGTGACAGTATTGAGGACAGAGTCGAGGGGCTTGACATCGGTGCCGATGATTATCTGGTAAAACCTTTTGCATTTGAGGAATTGCTAGCGAGAATAAGGGTTCTTATCAGAAAAAACAGCGTTTCAAATTCGAACATAATCACAGTTGCAGATTTAACTGTGGATATTTCAAGCAGAAAGGTTACAAGAGGAGGCAAGGATATTCTGCTTTCCGCAAAGGAGTATGAGCTTTTGCAGTATCTTGCCGTCAATAACGGAATTGTTCTCAGCAGAGAAAAAATCGAAGACCACATCTGGAATTATGATTATGAAGGCGGAACAAACGTTGTTGATGTCTATATCCGCTATCTTCGTAAAAAGATTGATGACGGATTTGATAAAAAGCTTATTCACACCGTCAGAGGAATGGGATATGTTCTCAGGGAGGAAAAATGAAA
>JAZSDF010000010.1:0-24930 GCA_045531035.1 Acutalibacteraceae bacterium
TGCATGGAGGAGCTTTCCGTTTTGGGAAGGATTGCGATAACGAAAACAAGGATACCCATACCGCCGATCCAGTGAGTGAAGCTTCTCCAAAAAAGAAGGCTTTTCGGCATAGCTTCTATATTGTTGAGTATTGTTGAACCGGTCGTTGTGAAACCGGAAACAGTTTCAAAAAAAGCGTCAATAAAGCTCGGGATGTGCCCGCTGAAATAAAACGGCATTGCACCGAAAAGAGACATAAGAATCCAGGTCAGAGCAACAATAACATAGCCGTCTTTGGCATAAATAGCCGTGTTTTTCGGTCTTTTTTTTACTGCGGGCAAACCGACCACGGTAAGAGCCGCAATGGTAAGAGCAAAAGAGATGAGAGTGTCCTCGTTATATATAATTGCACCGATTGCGGGGAAGGCAAGCAAAGCTGCTTCAACAAGCAGAATTCTGCCAATATTATAATACACCATTCTGTAGTTCATAATACCCTCCGTAAATCACACAAAGATATCATGAAGATCCTCAACAATTCTGCCTGCCGTAACAACGATAACGCTGTCATGAGCTTTCATAACATCATCGCCGCCGGGAAATATGATTTTTCCGTTACGGATAATACATCCGATGAGAAGATTCGGAAGAAGATTGAGATCTTTGAAAGGTACGTTCTCATATCCGGCATTTTCGGGGACGATGAATTCGGCAGCTTCAACCTTGCCGCCGACGAGCTTATAAAGCGTCTGAATCTGTGAGTTGCCCGCAGAGTTGTGAAGCGCACGGACATAACGGGTAACAAGATTTCCCGCAACAATCTGCGGAGAAACAACCGTTTCAAGTCCGATATCATTGAGAATTGAATATGAATGGCGGTTGACCTTTGTTATAACCTTGTTGATACCTTTTGATTCGGCGTACATGGAAACAATGATGTTTTCTTCATCAATGCCCGTAAGCGAAACAAGAGCATCCTGTCTTTCAAGTCCCTGCTCGTCGAGAATATCCTGGTCGGTACCGTCACCGTGAATAACGGTAACATCGGGAAGGGTATCTGCAAGTTCATAGCAACGCTTTTCGTTCTGCTCAATAAGCTTGATGTTTCTGCCCGTATCGGAAAGAAGCTTTGCAAGATAATAAGCAATTCTTCCTCCGCCTATAATCATGACATTCTTTATTTTTTGTTTATATACACCCGTTTGCTTCATGAAAAGCGAGATTTCAGCCCTTGTTCCGGTTATGCTGATGGCATCGTCACAGCGGAGAACAAAATCACCGGAAGGAATATAAACATCTTCCTCTCTCTGCACGGCGCATATAAGCACCTTTGCCTTGCATTTTTTTCGGATTTCATAAATCGGCATATTGCAGAAGATGTTGTCCGAGTGAATTCTTACACGTGCAATTTCAATTTTGCCTCTTGCAAATGAGTCAAGGTTTGCCGCAGAGGGGAAACGAATGATTCTTGAAATTTCGTTTGCAGTTTCATATTCGGGGTTAACAACCATGCTGATTCCGAGTTCGTTTCTGAGAAACTGCATCTGTGCGGCATAGTCCGGATTGCGAACTCTCGCAATTGTGTTTTCCGTTCCCATTTTATTTGCGATAAGACAGCACAGAATATTAATTTCATCCGATGCTGTTGCGGCAATAATGAGTTTGGCTTTTGCCGCGCCTGCTGTTTCAAGAGTTTCGCAGGTTGTTCCGTTGCCCCAAACACCCATAACGTCATAGGTGTCAACGGTTGAAGTAACTTTATCATTGTTGGTGTCAACAACCGTTATGCTGTGACCTTCGTTAACAAGCTGTTTTGTTAAAGTAACACCGAGCTTTCCGAGGCCTACAATTATAATATTCATGGCAGACAATTACCTTCTTTGAAATATTATTTTAGTTTGCTTTTGCTTTCTTGAATTCTCTGTAAAGGAAGAAAAGGGGAATGAAAATAGTTGCGCCCGCAATTGCCGCACCGATATAAATGTGAGGTGCGGGAATGAGTGTTGCAACGCCGAAATCATCAACATAATGCTGTGATGAGAAGTTTTCGGTTATTGCTGCGGCAACTCTCGGACCGATAAGCATGGGAAGCATAACAGAGAATATCATTCTGACACCCTGAAGCTGTCCTGCCTTGTCTTCGGGAGTGAAGTCACGGATAGCCGCACCGAGCATAATCATGAGAAGTCCGTAGCCGACCATTGCAATAACGGCTGAAAGTGCAAAATAGATAATGTTATTATCTGCAAAATAAACGAGAATAAGACCGATTACAAAGAATAATGCCGAAGGATAGAGGAAGGGTGCCTTGCCTTTTTTGTCGCTTAGAATAATCATCGAAACAAGTGCCGCAACACCGCCGCCTATAACAACAACAGCGAGAATGATGTTGGGAATTGTAAGCTGAAGAGTGTTCATGTCGATGTAATGGTCAACATAAATGAAGAGATAGGGGAAGAAAATCTGGCTTGCAATTGAGAAAATGCCCATGCAGATAAGAGAAATATAAAGACTCTTATTGTTTTTTATAACCGAAGGTCTGAAGCCGTATGTAAGACATTCAATGAAGCTGTTTGTTGATTTGACACCGCTTCTTGAATCTTTGATTGAGAAAATACCGATAATACCGCAGAGCGTAACGATAAGACCGAGACCTATAAAGCATGCGGGATAACCGAATTTGCCGGAGAGAGTGCCGAACGCAACGGTAACAACAACCATTGCAACGACGGGAAGAAGAGCAAGGAGAGATTCTGTTTTAGCTCTGTTTGAAGGGGAAGTGATGTCCGTTATCCATGCGTTGAAAGCGGCATCATTACTTGTTGAACCCATGAATGTCATTATACAGTCCATGATGATAACAAGAGTAACTGTTGCGGCTGTTGCGGCAACGGGAGTTGTGCCCATTATCTTTGCCATGTTTTCTCTTGAAATAAAGGCAAATGACATGACGGTGATACCCCAGAGGATATAACCGGCACAGATGAAAATCTTTCTTTTGTTGAGCTTGTCGCTGAGACTGCCCATGAAGAGTGTCGTAAGAACGGCAACAACCGAGCTTGCGGCAACCATGTTTGAAATATCTGTTGAATCACCGCGGATTTCATTGAAAAGAAAAAGGTTGAAGAAGTTGTTTTCAACTGCCCATGCAACCTGACCCATGAATCCGAAAAGAATGATGTTGAGAAGGAGTGATTTACTGAGTTTTGATTCTTTCTGCATTTTGTTAACCTCCGAAATATTCAATAAGCTTTAATATTGCAAATGCAAGAACACCTATGCCCGCAAGAGCGGCGGCGATATATCCGAGAACATGAAGATTTATGCTCTGCCTGTCTGTCAGGGTTCTCATGACGGGGCCGAGACATTCACATTTAAGACCGAACTGTTTGAAACGTTTGAGTTCCTGAGTAAACTGTTCGGGATTGTTTTCATCTATTGTAACAAGTCTTACACATGAACGGCAGCCGTCCGTGTACGCACGGAAGCCTGCTGTTTTGTGCTGTGCCATAAAGATTCCGTCATATGTTCCCCAAAAATCATTAAGGTGGTCATGTCCGAAAAATGCACCGAGAATTCCGCCGACCTTTTCCCAGCTTGCAAACTGACCGCTGTTTACTTCGGGTGAGCAAGGACCTTCGCCGACATATCCTTTTGTACCTTTTTTGCCGACATAGAAGGTTTTTCTTTTGGAGTTGTATCCCCTTGTTGCAAAGGGAAGCTCCCAGAAATGAGCCTTGCGAAGAAGCTCATATTCTTCGGGAACGGGAGTGTGCTGAAAAACAAATGAGGGCATCGGCTTTCCGCCGTTCATTTCTTTAAGTTTTTCACATTCCTTTTCAAACCACTCTATCTGGTCGGGATGAACATAGTCATAATGAGACAGGCTTCTGTCTTCAAAGCAGTTGTTTGAGTCAATAAACCAAAGGCAGAAAACGGGTTTTTCTCCGTCAGAGGAATAGATTATTTCTTTGAAGTTTGCGTTGCCGGTTATTTCGGCGGGTGCATCGTTGCGCATTATGACATTTTCCATGCTGTTGTAAATTGCAACGATTTCATCTTCGTGACCGTGGTCATGCTCATGGTTTCCGAGAATACAGGCAACGGGAATGTTTCTGCTTGTTATCGGTTTTACAAGGTCTGCAACCATTTCTTTGAATGAGTCCGGGTCATCTGCGATTTTGTCGGTGTTGCAGTTGTCACCGAGGAAAACGCACAAGTCGGGCTTGTATTCATCAAGCGCAGCGTTCATGAGCTTCTGCATGTCCTTGAAACGGGGATTTGTTTTGTAGTCATAATGTTCATGAATATCACCGAAAAGCAGAAGCTTGAATTTGCCGTCGGAGTTAAACTGGAGTTTCATTTTATCACCTTATCAATAGTTTATTGCAATCGAAAGAAGCATGAGCACAACGGATACAATACCTTCGAGTGCAAACAGCTTCCATGAGAATTTGAGCCATTTGCCGTATGTGATGTTGACTATTCCGATTGCAACAATCATGATTCCGCTTGTGGGATAAAGAAGATTTGTGAAGCCGTCACCAAGGCAGAACGCAAGGGTAACTGCCTGTCTGCTGACATTTACCATGTCGGCAAGAGGAAGGACGATGGGCATAACGAGAAATGCTTTTGCCGTGCCGCTTCCTACGAAAAATTCAAGCACAACAATAAATGCAAAGAGCATAAGTATTGCCGCATAGGGTGAAACACCCTGAAGAAGATTATAAACAAAGTTAAGTATGGTGGGGATTATATTGCCCTGGTCAAGAATAAATGTGATTGAAAGAATGATAAGGATAATGGGAATAATCGGTGCTACTGTTTTTATTCCTTCACCAAAGCTTTTCAGAAGTTTCTTTCCGCGAAGACCTGAAAAATAACCTGCGAGAATACCGCCGACTGTAAAAAGTATTGCCATGCAGGGGAGAGAAATCATTCCTTCGGCACCGAGAACAAAGTCGAGAATTATTCCTGCAACAACACCGAGAAGACAGCAGATAAAAGCTTTTGATGCTTTCTTTATCTGAGGGTCGTAGAGAATTTCCATGCTGTCGCCGAGGCTGAATTTTTTGCGAAGCTCAATATCAGTTTCATAAGAGAGAGATTTTTCTGGATTTTTTTCTATTCTCTTTGCGTAAACTGTCATAAATCCCGCAAGAACGGCATACACAACGATAAAAACAAGAATTCTGTATCCAATGCCCGAGAAAACGGGAATATCCGCCATTTTCTGAACGGTTACAACATTGAACGGATTGAAGGTTGCAGCGGTAAAACCGAAAGCAACAGCGATAAGGCTCATTCCGAGACCGACGAATGAATCCCAGCCGAGAGCAAGTGCAATGGCGACCGATATCGGAACAAGCGTTACGGATTCTTCAAGAATACCCGCCGTTGAGCTTAAAAGCATACATGCAAATATCATAACATTCAGAAGCAGATATTTTTTTGCTCCGAATTTTTCTATGATGATTGCCATTATGTATTTCAGAACATTGCATTTGTCTAGAATAAGAAATGTTCCGCCGATAAGAGTAATCATCAGAATTATGCCTGCGCCTGTAAGTGCGGTGTCTGTTCCGAAAACAAGGATGGGAGCAAGAATGATTTTCCAAATCGGAAGTTTATTCTCGATTTCGGTATATGTGCCGTTAATTATCGTGCCGTCGGGATTTGTTTCGTAAATGCCTCGGGGTAAAACCTGGGTGAGAACACCTGCAAATGCCATTATGGCGGCAAGAAGAATACATATAAGAACAATCGTCTTTTTGTTAATGGATATTCCTGCCTGTTTATTTTCTGTTTTATTCAACCTTATCAATCCTCCGCAAGGGGATATTTTTTTCCATTATGGGTTATTGTAGCACAAACACATATGTTTTTGCAATATTATATGTTAAAATATAATAAATAAAAAAATCCGTTAAGGTGTTGTATAATTACAATATTTGTGATAAACTTAAACAGAAATTAAAACGAAAGGTTGATTTTTGTGAAAAAGTTAATCGCTGTCATTCTTTCCGTAATTATGATTTGTTCCGTTCTTGCACCTGCTGCTTCAGCTGCAAGCGGAAAATGCAATTGCGGAGTGCTTCCCATTATTTATGTAGGTCCTCTCGGCAACACGGATATTTATGAAAACTACGGCATGGAAAATCAGAGAACCCTTTTCAGACCTGAAACGGACACAATAATCAAGATTGTTCTCAAGGTTCTTCCGTCAATAGTTCCCGCTCTTTTCACAAGAGATTTCACTGCACTCGGCGATGCACTTATCGAATCGGTTAATGATGCATTCGGTGCAATGGCACTTGACGGCAACGGCAATTCCGCCAAGAATGTAACCGTTGATATTGAGCTTCCCACAGAAACCGAACACGGCAAGGGATATCAGTATTATTTCCATTATGACTGGAGACTTGATCCCGTCGAGGTTGCAGGTCAGCTTGATGATTTTGTTGACCATGTAAAGAAGCTTACGGGTCACAAGCAGGTTAACTTCCGTGCATCTTCAATGGGCGGTGTTGTTACTCTTGCTTATTTCAACGAATACGGTCATGACGATGTTGATGCCTGCATTTTCCAGAGTTGTCCTCTTCTCGGAACAGATGTTGCGGGTGACTTGCTCACAAGAAAGCTTAAGCTTGATGCGAGAAAGCTTCTTGATTATGCAACAGACGGATATCCTCCCTTTACTGCGGAAGATACCATTCTTTGGGGACTTTTCAACGGACTTTTCTACAGCGGACTCGTTGATGTTGTTCTTTTTGCGGGCGAGCTTGTTGTTGACCAGCTTAAAACAAGAGTTTATGATGAGCTTATGACTCCCGTTTTCGGAACACTTCTCGGTCTCTGGTCATTTGTGCCTCATTCAGCATATGAAGAAGCCAAAAAGATAAACCTTGATCCCGAAACTCAGGCAGGTCTTATCAAAAAGGCAGATTACTATCATTATCAGATTCAGCAGAGAGCTGATAAAATCCTTAACAATGCAATCGATGACGGAGTCCGTATCATGATTGTTGCGGGATACAATATCCAGAGAACTCCTCTTGTTGAAAACATGAACAACAACAGTGATGCTACCGTTGACACAAAATATGCGTCTGCAGGTGCAACCGTTGCTCTTCTCGGTGAAACTCTCGGTGATGGCTATAAGCAGGCTTGCACCGATTGCGGCCACAACCATCTTTCACCCGACGGCGTTATTGATGCTTCAACCTGCATCCTTCCCGAGCATACATGGTTCATCAAGGATATGCTTCATTCAAATGCCCACGACGGTATTATGGAAATGTACTATTGGTTCATGTATACCGACGAGTACTATGATGTATGGTCAAATCCCATGTATACACAGTTTCTTCAGAACGACAAGCCCAATCTCCGCATGATCCCCATGGGTAACTTTGCTAAAGGTGACAAGGCACCTGAATTTGAGGAAGGCGATTCTTACTATAATAAGTTTGAGAAATATGTTCTTCCCGTAACCGACAAAATTTTCTCATTCCTTGACGATTGCAGAGAATGGATCGGACTCTCATAAAAAAGAATAATTCAAAATAAAACATAAAAAATAATCGGGGAACGGGTTGTTCTCCGATTATTTTTTATGGTGATAATATGTATTCACGAATAAAGCTTTCGGCAAGATGCTGTCTTAATAATTCATATTTTAAAATTCTTCCGCTTCTGACCCTGATGATTTTTGCGGTATTCATATTTTCCCTGTGCAATTCTGCGGCAAATATTTTTTTTGACGAATATATATTTATTTTATTTCCGGTACTTTCTCTTTTGGTTTTTGTTCTTATAACTTCGCCCGTCAGATTCAGTATGGAAACCAAATATTTCATGCTTGCAAGGGGAATAAGAAATGCAAAGACAATAACGGGATTTTCGGGATTGAAAAAATCCTTGTTGTTTTATCCTGCAATATTTTTAATCAAAACATTTTGGCTCACCGTTTTTGAAGCAATACCTGTTTCGTCGGCAATAATACTGTATTTTTATTTGCGAAACAATTCGTTGAGCATGAAAGCTGCTGTAACTTTTTTGGCGTGCGTTGTAATTCTTGCGATTGTCGGTATGGTTTTTTACTCCGTGTTCATTCAGCGGTATTCCAAGGCGGCTTTCTATCTTGTTTGCTATGAGGGTTTTTCCGTGCTTGATGCATTGAAAGAAAGTAAAAGAAAAACACAGAACAGTCTTTGTGAAATACTGCTTTTCAAACTCAGTTTTTTGCCGTGGTTTATGCTTTGTATCGGAATAGTTCCAATCCTTTTTGTAATACCTTACTATAAGCAAAGTCTGATACTCTACTGTTTAAAATAAGCCACGATGTTTTAATTACATCGAGGCTTATTTTTTGCTTTCGCATATTGCACATATATAATTTTCATCAACGCTGACAAAACGGCAGACAAATCCTTTTTCAGAGCACGAAACACCGTTTTCCGTAACATCAAACGAAATGTTTTTTATGTCCGCACCGAGTCCTGTGCCGACACATTTAAAATAAGCTTCTTTGAGAGTCCAGATTTCAAACAGACCGTTTTTGTGAGAACAAATATATTCGGCTTCGTTTTCGGATGTAAATTTTTCGTAAATCTTAGGATTGATTTTTCTGATTTTTTCAATATCAATACCGATTTCTTTGGCCGAAACAGCACAAACCGCATAATCACCGCTGTGACTTATGCTGAAATGAACATCAAGACCTATAGCATAAGGTTTTCCGTGTTCTCCAAAGGCGAATTTTATTTCGTCGGGGGATACTTCGCAGAATTCCGAAACGGCTTTTCTGCAGATACGGTCGGCGGCAATTTTAAGCTTTTGTTTGTGAGGAACAAGAAGCTTTCTGACTGCTTCCTTACGTTCGCAACTCATTTCATTATACCAATCATGTAAATCCGAGTCGGGAATATTAAGTACATTACAAGAGTATATTTTCATTTTTTTACCTTTCAGAATAAAAAATGCCGGCGGTATATCCGACGGCATTGGAAATTTAAAACAGTCCCGAAAACTTGACCATGATTATAGAAACGGTAAGACCGACAATGAAGCCGCCGATAATTTCGGGAATGGTGTGACCTTCAACCTTTTTGACATCCTTTGCTTCATCTCCGCAAACCTTACCCTGAAGACGGTTGAAAGCATCGGTGAGTCTGCTGATGGGAAGTCTTACCTTGAAGGCGTCAAACATAACAATAAATGCAAAAACACCGCATGCAGCAAAAATATCGGAATTGAATCCGTTGCGAAGACCTATGCAGCCGCAAAGAGCGATTACTGTTGCGGTGTGAGAGCTGGGCATACCGCCGAGTTTGAAAAGAGTTGAAAGGGTAACCTTGTTGCGGGCGACACCCTTTCTTTTGCCGTTATAGTATTTAACCAAGTTTATAATAACTTTTATCAATTGAGCAATAAACCATGCAATAAGGCACACGAAGAAAATCTTCATTATATAAAACTCCTTGTAACACATTATCCAGTTAATTTTACAATATTGACTAAAAAAAAGCAAGAGTTTTTTTGTTGAAACTTGCAGACAAATGTGATATAATATCGCAAAATATGGTGTCATAATATAGAAAAATAAAAATATGGGAGTTGTTTTGATGAAAAAAAACAAAAAGGCGGTAGTCCATAATGTGCCCGATTATGCAACGGTTAAAGAAATTGTTGTAAAGGGTGCTGAAAAGGGCGGAGACAAAAGACAGTATATGTTCCTCGATAAAAACAAAAAGGAATGTGAAAGAAGTTTCCGTCAGGTTTGGGAAGAAATCAGTGCAATAGGTTCGTTCTTCTATAAGAAAGGTCTTGACGGTAAAAAGAAAATTGCAATTATCGGCGAAAACTGCTTTGAGTGGATGGTAGTATACTATGCCACACTTGTCGGCGGAAATGTTACTGTTCCAATGGATTGCAAGCTTCCTGCAGAAGACCTTGCTGACCAGCTTATCCGTTGCGACTGTGATGCACTTGTTTATACTGATAAATTCTGCGGCATGGTTGAAGATTTTAAAGCAGACAGCAATATGCCCGAAATGCAGTATTATGATATCTCAAACGAATACAATAAATACATCGAAGAGGGTAACGAGGAAATCAAGGCAGGAAAAACAGCTTTCTTTGATGCTGACGTAAAACCCGAAGATCTTGCTTGCATTGCATACACATCCGGTACAACCGCAAAGAGCAAGGGTGTTATGCTTACTCATAAGAATATAGCAAGCAACTGCGTTGCAGGTTGCCGTGCACATACAGGCGGACACGCAATAGGTTTCCTTCCCCTTAACCATACATATGCATGGGTAAGCGCTCTTTTCTCATCTTATATTCTTACCCAGTGGGGTTATCTTTGCGACGGTATCGGCAATATTCAGGGTGACCTCAAAAAATATCAGCCCTATAATTTCTCGGGTGTTCCTCTTGTTGTTGAAACCATTTACAAGAGAATATGGAAAACCGCAAAGAAGACAGGCAGAGAGGACATTCTTAAGAAAGGTCTTAAAATCAGCAATACCCTCATGAAACTCGGTATCGACAGACGCCGCAAGATTTTCAAGACAATTATCGACAATCTCGGCGGAAACCTTAACATGATTATCTGCGGCGGTGCAAACCTCGACCCGAAATATGAAAAGGGCATGCATGATTTCGGTATTGAAATTTATAACGGATACGGTATGACCGAGTGCTCTCCTGCAATAACATGTAACAGACCCGGAATGTGCAAATTCGGAAGCGTAGGAACTCCTATTGATTGCTGTGAAATAAAAATCAATAACCCTGATGAAGAGGGTGTTGGTGAGATATATGTCAGAGGCACAAATGTTATGGCGGGTTATTATAATGACCCCGAAGCAACCGCAGAGGTGTTTGACGGCGAGTGGCTTAAAACAGGCGACCACGGCAGAATTGATGAGGACGGCTTCCTCTTTATGGTTGGCAGAAAGAAAAACCTTATCTGTCTTTCAAACGGTAAGAACGTTTCTCCCGAGGAGCTTGAGGACAAGCTTTCGAGAATTGATTATGTTAAAGAAGTTCTCGTTTATGATGAGGATAACAAAATTGTTGCCGAGTTCTTCCTTGATGAAGAGGAATATCCCGATGCAAGAAGCAGACTTAAGGGCGATGTTGATGAATTCAACCGTAATATGCCTCTTTTCAAGAATATCAATAAAACAAAAATCAGAGACGAAGAATTTCCTAAAACAACAACTCTTAAAATTGCAAGAAACTACAAATAAAAATCAAGAAGGTACGCAGCGAAGCGTACCTTCTTTTTTATATTATATCAATTATTATCGGTGTTATTCCAAGCGACGGAATAAGAATATCGGTGATATCGGAGGTCTTTATTTTCAGAGTGGCGGTGCAGTCACAAGGGTGACAGCAGATGTATTCTTCTTTGAGAACATCTTTGTCTATTGCAAGAGAAACTTCATTCCCTTTGTCAAAAATAAGACTTGTTATGCTGAGCGACCCCGGAGTAGTGCAGAGCAATTCCTCCATTTTTTCTCCGCTTGAGAAGGAGAGTCTTGAAGAACCGAGGGATTTTGAAACATTTTTGGTTACAAACTTCTTTTCGCTGCTCATCATAAGCAGATAACGGGCACTTCCCGTTGTTGTTTGCAGGAAAAGATTTTTGCATATCTTACCGCCGATTGCTTTTTCGATTTCGGCGCATTTTTCCAATGTTTGAGCCGCTTCATGAGTTGCAACCGTAAAATCTATTCCGAGATTATTAAGGTATTCGCAGATATATGAAGCTTTCGGACTTAAGGTGATTGACATATTATCTCCTGTTATAAAAGACCGCATCAAACCGAAGTCCCTGAATAGAAAGCGGATTCATAATCCTTTTCGTTGATTTTTATGGATTTCCACGGTCCGCTGCTGCAATCTTCGTGGGTCAGTATGCCGTCTTCAAAGGTGTGGATATTTGAAAACTGTGCCTTACCGTTTGACAACACCCAGTTTTTGCCCACGGATAACGAAGGTAACGGGAAAACACTGTCCTCAACCGTGAATTCTCCGTTGCGGAGTTCACCGCCGCAGAAACTGATGATATTTCCTTCTTTGTCAAATTCGATATGACATCTTGCTTTTTTGCTTTGAATGGCATAGGAATTATCGCCTGTTTTAACAAACTCGAGAAATTCAATGATTTCTTCCGTGCCGTTATTTTCAATAGAATAAATATAACGGAAGCTGTCGGATTTTTTGTTGTATTCGGCAGAATATTCCTCGGTCATTTCTTCCGAAATAAATCTCAGGACAAAGCTTGATTCTCCGTCGGATTCATAACTTATATCGCAATGACGGGTGGGGTTATCGTAATATTTCTGTGCCTGCTCATTGTCCATGTCGGCTGTGAATCCGCCTACAATCGGTAAATCGAAAGTACCGAGGGGGAAAGGCTCAAACGCAGTCAGAATATAATCGTTTTCAAGGAAATATTCAGTCGGGTTGCTAACCTCTATTGTTTTGTTGTGTCCGTCTTCAAGAATACTGACTTTTGCTTTCATTGCATCAACAACATCAAGAAACCTTTGTCGGCAGCCGATGAAAGAGCTTTCCGTGTTGTTGATATACAGCATATCGGGTGTGTAGATTTTCTGTTCTTCGTATTTTGAACATGAACACAACACCGTAAGCAATGCCGCAAACAGTAACAGACATTTAATTAACCGTAATTTCATTATTTTTCGCTAAGGAGCTTTGCAAGCTCGTCCATAAAGGTGTTGATGTCCTTGAACTGTCTGTATACGGATGCAAAACGGACATATGCAACTTCGTCAAGGTCCTTGAGCTTATCCATTGCGAGTTCGCCGATATGAACCGAAGTAACTTCTCTGTCAAGTGAATTCTGGAGAGTTGCTTCAATTTCATTGACTGCTGTTTCGATTTTTTCAAGAGAAACAGGTCTCTTTTCACAAGCTCTGAGCATACCGTTGAAAAGCTTGTTGCGGTCGAATACTTCTCTTGATTTATCCTTCTTAACAACGATAACAGGTACACTTTCGATAACCTCGTATGTTGTGAAACGCTTCTGACAGCTTATACATTCTCTGCGGCGGCGTATACGCTCACCCTCGTCTGTAGGTCTTGAGTCGATAACCTTACTTTCTTCGCAGCTGCAAAACGGACATCTCATAGCATTTACACTCCTTGATTATTAGTTTTTGGATTTTATTTTTTTGCCGCAAAGCTCAATGCTTCTTTTGGCAAGGGTAAGCAATGAATCGACAATGGTTTCGTCGGCTATGCTGTAGTCACGGTAGATAACAGATAATTCCGTGCAGCCGAGAACAACACAGTCGCAGCCTGCCTTTTTGAGGTTGTTTATAATTCGCCAGAACGCTTCGATATCAACGCTTTTTCCCGCCTTAACCTGCTCATAGATGATTTCCATAAGCTTTTCCGTGTCAGCTTCGTCAGGAACCGCAAAATCGAGACCGTGTTTTTCAAGTATATTCTGATATGCACCTGAAACAAGAGTTCCTTTTGTTGCGAGGATACCGACCTTTTTTGCATCTGGAAGCGAATTTTTGATGTGAAGAACAGTTTCTTCGATTATGTTAATGATGCGTGTATCAACAGAGTTCTGAATTTCGTCATAGAAAAAATGAGCGGTGTTGCAAGGGATGACAATATAATCCGCGCCTGCTTTTTCAAGCGTTTTTGCATCTCCTATCATCTGAGGCAGGGGATTGGGTTCGTTTCTGTCAAGTATGTAATTGGTGCGGTCATGAATTGCCGCATGATTTAATATTATCATCGAAACATGCTCCTGATCCGTTGCGGCATCGGTGCATCTTATGACAAGCTCTGCAAAATAAATCGTTGCAAGAGGACCGACTCCGCCCAGAACCCCGAGCTTTATTTCCTTGTTTTCGCTCATTTAAAAATCACTATCCGTAAATTTTGTATTTTCTGATTTGGTTATAGAACACAGCATTGGTGTAGAATATGCGCTTTTTGTTTTTATCTGCCGCATATTTGATGGGGAAGGTCCATCTGCCTTCCTTCATAAGCTTGAGCGCTCTGTTTTTGAGTTCTTCGTCGTGAACATAATGCTTGATAACATATTTGGGAACAAGCGAGAAAAGATGCTCTTTGTCGGCAACGGTGTATTCAAGCTCTTTTTCGTAGATAAGGTCGTCAACAATCCATTTAACGGTGTTGAATCCGCTTGCCGTAACATAGAAATTGCTTCTGCCCAGACGGACATTGATTTCAAAAAACTTGAACTTTCCGTCACGGGTATCGTATTTGATATCGAAGTTTGCAAAGCCGACATATCCGATGTGCTCAAGGAATTTTGTGGCTGCCGCAACGATTTGGTCATTGACTTCGTTGATGATAACAACGGGATTGCCGATTGCTGAGGGAGTGTGATCCTCAAGAAGAACATGACCGAGAGATGCAAACTTAACCTTCGAGTTTCTGTCGCAATAGCAGGTGAGAACCCTCATATATGTGTCGTCACCGGGAATACAGTCCTGAATAAGGAATTTGTAGTTGTAGTCGGTTTTTTCGAGCTTTGTGAGCATATCGTCAAGCTCTTGTCTTGTTTTGAATCTGAACACCTTGCGTTTGCCGTCAAACTTTGCATAGTGATACATTGCACTGTTTGCGGGCTTTGCAATTATAGGGTATTCAAAATCAAAATCCATGGCGTTTTCTTCGCCGCAGTTATAAACATAGGTGTCGGGATAATCAATTCCCAACTCCTCACAGATTTCGTAGAATTTATCTTTAAGAACAATTTTGTTGAGCAAATCCTCATCGATATAGGGGATAACGTAATATTCGTTGAGTACTGGTTTGTTTTCAATAAGAATTCTGACATACCAGTCACCGCAGCCGAGAACAATGAGCTTCTTTTTACCCTTGAATTCCTTGCCGACTTCAATGAGGGTGCTTATAAGTGTTTCTTTGTTTTCAAGACCGGGAAAAACACGGTTTTCGATAATATCACTGTTTGCAATGTACTGACACTCCTTCATGCTCAGCACAAGCGACTTGATTTTATATTCTTCGTGAAAGCTTCTTGCGAGGCTGTAAGCGGTGAAATCGGCACCCAGAATAACGGGCAAAAATTCACGTTCCTGTAATTCCATTTTTTGACACTCCATTATGATAAGCAAAGATAAAATTATTATATTACATATAAAAATAAAATGCAAGCAGTTTACACAATTTTGTGTTTAAATTTTTATAAGTTTTGCATATATCCCAAAGAGGCTTTCAGCTCGTCAATACCATCAAAATTTTCACGGTAAAGCTCAATAATATAATCTCCGTCATAGCCTGAGCAATTCATGATTTCAATCAACTTTTTGAAATCAAAACTGCCTTTGCCCGGAGGCAGACAGTCGGCATTTTTTGTGTGGTCGCTGATGTGGATATGAACAATGTCATCTTTGAATTTTTCAGCAAAATCAAGCGGAGAGTATCCCGCACGCACAGCTTGTTTGACATCAAAAATCAGTTTGAAATCGTCGCCGAGATAAGCCTTCATTTTTTCAATGAAATCAGGAGCTTCGCAAAGATGCCTGTTAACGTTTTCGTGGCATACTTTTATATTCGATTTTTTGCCTTCTTCAATGAGCTTTGCAAATCTTTCAAAGTATTCCTCATCGCTGATTTTTGCGCCCGTAAGTGCACCGTGAATAACGGAAAACTTAGCCCCGAGAACTGCTGTTATCTCGAAATTCCGCTTGTAAAATTCAAGCATATCGTCGAAGCGTCTTTGGTATGCGCTGAAAAGCATATATGTTTCCGCAAACGATGAAAACGGATGAACCGAAGCAATTTTTATTCCGTATTCCGCACGGATTTTATTGAGAATTTTTGCAAAATCAAGAGTTGTTTCGCTCGGGGAATTGAGAAAAACCTCGCAGGTCTCAACTCCGATTTTTCCAAGCATATCAAGGGATTTTTCGGTTTCTGTGGGATAAAGACAGGATGTTGATATTCCGAAAGCCATTTGTTTCATTCCTTAAATGGTAATATTTTTGATTTGAACATATCTTCCGTACAATGTATAATCGGCATATAAGGAGGTCGGTTATGAAAGAGATACTGAAAAATGTTCACCGCCCCGCAAAATATGTGCTTATAATCGGATGGATAATAATTGCGGCTGTTGTTGCCGCATCAACCGTGCTTTACATAGGTGCAGGGGAGATTTTTGACTATTATTCTGCCGTTGATATGAGTGAAAAGCTTCTCACCTCGGCAAGACCGCTTTCCGTAGCGGTTTTTGCTGCTTCAACAGGCGTTGAATATTGTTTAAAGAAGAAAAGCAATTCCTCGGATTGAATTATATCACAATTTATCGAAAAATAAAATAAAAAGGTCGGGAAAAAGTATAAATTTTTCTCGACTTTTTTATTTTACTGTGTTAATATATGAATAATAATGCACTTTTGTGCATATATCGGAGGAATGTCAATGCTCAGAGTTGCTATGCTTTCAAAATGGCATGTTCATGCCGAAGGATATGCCCGTGATTTTATTAAAACAGAAAAAGCCGAAATAGTTGCCGTGTGGGATGAAAAGCCCGAAAGGGGAAGACCCTGGGCGGAAAAGCTCGGCTGTGATTTTGAACCTGACCTCGATGCTCTTCTCGCAAGAGAGGATGTTGATGCTGTTTGCTGCTGCACTCCCACAACAATGCATAAGGAAGTGCTTATCAAAGCGGCAAAAGCAGGCAAACATATTTTTACCGAAAAAACCCTTGCATGCACTGTTGAAGAATGTCGTGAAATAGAAAAGGCAATCGAAGAAAACGGTGTTACCTTCACGATTTCCTTCCCCAATAAGGCATGGAGTGCTGTTAAGTTTGCAAAAGAGCATATCGAAAACGGTGATTTCGGAAGAGTTACAAATGTCAGAATCCGCAACGCACACAACGGTGTCAGCGGAAAGTGGCTTCCCGAATATTGGTTTGTCAAAGAAGACTGTGCGGGCGGTGCGATGATGGACCTCGGATGTCACCCCATGTATCTTCTCGCATATCTTTGCGGAAAGCCCAAAAAGATAACCGGCATTGCAAATTCCGTTTTCGGAACACCCGTTGATGAAAATGCGGTTTCGGTTATTGAATTTGAAAACGGCATTATCGGCGTTTCGGAAACATCGTTCCTCGCTTTTTCGTCGCCCTACACAATTGAGGTTCACGGTACAGAGGGTATCTTCCTTTGGAGAGGTGCGGATGATGTGAAATATAAAACTGTGCAGACCGCAAAGCTCAACAGAGGTTTCATAACTCCCGATGTTCTTCCTGAACAGGGTGAATATCCCATTCCTGCTTTTGTTGATGCATGTATCAACGGCACGGGAACTCCGGAAGGCATGGGAACCAAGGAAGCAATTGAGCTTGCAGAGCTTCTTGAAAATTCGTATATCGCTTACGAAACGGGCAAAACCGTTGAAATAGAATAAGGAGAATGACTATGAAGGAAATGAGAACAACACTTCATTATTATGATATTTTCCCCAAGGTTTTTCCTGCGGGAAAAGAAATTGAAATCACAATAAAACCTCTCGGTGCTCATGCCGAGTGCAAAAATCCTGATGATATTTATCTTGCGATTTACGGCCTTGACGACGGCAATCCCCGTGATTATCCTCACAGAAAAAACGGCACAAAAGTTGATTTTACATATGACGGCGTTCTTAAGTTCAAGTATACATTTCCCCGTGAGCAGCAGTATTATGTAAGAGTTTTTGACAAGGAAACCAACAAAAGACTTCTTCAGATGAGCGTTTACGCTCTCGATGAGGACCTTTGCGGAAGATATCCTCTTATCGGTGATTTGCATATGCATACCTGCCGTTCCGACGGAAGACAGGCTCCTGCAATCGTCAGCGCAAACTACAGAAAGCACGGCTATGATTTCTTTGCAATAACAGACCATAACCGTTATTATCCCTCGCTTGAGGCTATAGAAACCTTCAAGGATGTTCCCATTGAGTTCAATATCATTCCCGGAGAAGAAGTTCATCTTCCCGACCTGTCACCCGACCATATTAATGATGTTCATATCGTTAATTTTGGAGGTAAGTATTCCGTAAACGCTATTCTTAAGGATGAACATACCGAAGAATTCGGCAACGATATTGAAAAACGCCGTATTGAAGGTTTTCCTTGTCCGGATCAGCTTGACGAGGACGGCTACAGAGCTGAGGTTGATGCTCTTGCGGCAACCCTTGATATCCCCGAAGGTATTGAACCTTTCACATACGCAAGCTGTGTATGGGTGTTCAATCATATAAAGAAGGCTGAGGGTCTCGGAATTTTCTGCCATCCCTACTGGCTTTCAAACGTTCATCAGGTTCCCGAAAACATAACCGATTATATGCTCAAAACACATCCGTTTGATGCTTTTGAGGTTCTCGGCGGCGAAAATTATTATGAACATAATGGTTTTCAGACCCATAAATATTATGAGGTTCTTGCAAAAGGTTATGACAAATTTCCCATCGTTGGCAGTACGGACAGCCACAGCTCCGTCAACAATGAAAATGCTTATGTTGCTTCAACAATGGTATTCTCACCCGCAAACGAAAGAACGGCTATTATTGATTCAATCAAGAATTTCTATTCGATAGCAATTGACGGCATCAGCAAGGAATTCCGTCTTGTCGGTGATTTCAGACTTGCACGTTATGCAACCTTCCTGCTTCAGGATTATTTCCCACTTCACGATGACCTTTGCTATGAAGAGGGCAGAGCAATGAAGGATTATGCCTGCGGTATCGAGGGCGCTAAAGAAACTCTTGAATTCATCAGCGGCAGAGTTCAGAAGCAGAGAGAAAAATACTTTGCATTTTAATGATTTGTGCTTAAAGAAAAGGAGGTAATGTTGTGGCAAAACAGCGTTCACTTGATGCCGAGTTTGTTCATCCCAACAAAATCGGATTTAAAGACGGATTGGGATATGCATTCGGCGATGCGGCAAACTTGTTTGTCCTTACATATGTTTCGTCTTATCTTAAGGTTTTCTTCACCGATATTCTCAAGGTTGCGGAAAGCAAGATAACAACTCTATTGCTTATTGCTAGACTCTGGGATGCAATCAATGACCCTCTGTGGGGCAATCTTATTGCAAAGAAAAGACCCAACAAAGACGGAAAATACAGACCCTTTATCAAATGGTTTGCAATTCCTCTCGGAATAATGGCGATGCTCTGTTTCGTCAATTTCAGAGCGTTCACAACAAGCGAAACAATAGTTGTTGCTCTTATGTATATCACTTATATCGGCTTCGGTATGATGTATACAACAATAAATATTCCCTATGGTTCACTTGCGTCCGTTATCACCGATGACCCCGAAGGAAGAACCCTTCTTTCAACATTCCGTTCAATCGGTGCGGGTCTCGGCGGTGCAATTCCTCTGCTTATCGGCCCCATGATTATCTATACCGTTACGGGTACAAACAGCGAGGGTCATGCAGTTAAGGCTGCCGATGCAGACGGTATGCTCACTTTCGGTATAATTATGGGCGTTCTCTCCATGATTTTCTATTTCCTTTGCTTCAAAACAACCAAGGAAAGAGTTGCCTCGGAAGAAGAACCTCAGGTCGATATCAAGGGAATGTACAAGGGTATGCTCAAGAGCAGACCGTTTGTTGTTGCCTGCCTTTCAGGTATTCTTATCAGCGGTCAGCTTCAGTTCGGTTCACTCAATCAGTATCTCTATAAGAACTATTTTGAAAATACCGACCTTTCAATTATCGGCACAATTGCAAACTATCTTCCCATGGCGGTTATGATTTTCTTCATGCCCAAGCTTGTTAAGAAGTTCGGCAAGCAGGAGCTTTGCAGCGTGGGAACATTCTTCTCGGCAATTGCTTCTGTTCTTATGTTCTTTATCGTTCCTCATTGTGAAAGAACAGGCAGCGCACCTGTTGTGTTCATGCTCTTCACATTCATTATCGGCTTCGGTTATTCGTTTGTCAGCATTACAAACTGGGCTATTATCACCGACGTTATCGATTATCAGGAATATAAAACAGGAATCAGAAGCGAAAGTGCAGTTTATGCTGTTTATACCTTCTGCCGTAACCTCGGACAGACTCTTGCCGATGTCGGCGGCATGAAGCTTCTCGGCTCTGTTGCAGGTTATGACGGTGCGATTCACGGATCTGCCGGTTATGTTGAGGGTGTAGGCGAAGGAATACTTTTTGTTTGTACCGTTATCCCCGCAATTGTTTATACTCTCGTATTTATTCTTTTTAAATTCGGCTATCCTCTTAATAAATCAAGGCTTGAAACCATGTATTCGGCTCTCAGAGAAAGAAGAGGCGCTGGCGAAGAAGCTCTTGAAAGAACTCCTTCATAAAGGTAAAAAAAGTCTCCCGTAAGAGTAAATTGCTTTTACGGGAGATTTTATTTTTTATTCCTCTTGATTTAATATAAATGGTGATATATAATATATTAGTCAGTTTTACAAAATCCGCAGTCTGACGGTATTGCGGTGAAAGGGTGTTGAAATTGAAGAAAATCGGTTTTGACAACGCTGCTTATATCAGCAAGCAGTCCGAGCAGATAAGCAAGCGCATAAACGAATTCGGAGGTAAGCTCTATCTTGAATTCGGCGGTAAGCTTTTTGATGATTTCCACGCATCAAGAGTTTTGCCCGGCTTTGCGCCTGACAGTAAGCTTCAGATGCTCAAGAGCATTGCAGACGATGTTGAAGTTGTTATCGTAATCAATTCAGGGGATATCGAGAGCAATAAAATGCGCCGTGACCTCGGAATAACTTATGATGCCGATGTTTTGCGCCTTATTGACGAATACAGAAATGCAGGTCTTTTCGTGGGAAGCGTTGTGCTTGCACAGTTTAAAGAACAGCCTGCCGCAATCGCTTTCAAATCAAAGCTTGAAACTCTCGGAATCAAGGTTTTCACTCACCGCACTATAGACGGCTATCCCTATAATGTTTCTCATATAGTAAGTGAACAGGGCTTCGGCAAGAATGAGTTTATCGAAACCGAAAGACCGCTTGTTGTTATTACCGCACCCGGTCCCGGAAGCGGAAAAATGGCAACCTGCCTGTCACAGCTTTATCATGAAAACCAGCGTGGAAACAAAGCCGGTTATGCGAAGTTTGAAACCTTCCCCGTATGGAATCTTCCTCTCAAGCATCCCGTAAACCTTGCTTATGAAGCTGCAACGGCAGACCTAAACGATGTTAATATGATTGACCCCTATCACCTCGATGCTTACGGCGTCACAACCGTTAACTACAACCGTGATGTTGAAGTTTTTCCCGTGCTCAATGCGATTTTTGAAAGAATCGAGGGCGTAAGTCCGTATAAATCACCCACAGATATGGGCGTTAATATGGCAGGATATGCAATCTGTGACGACGAAGCAACGAGAGAAGCTTCAAAGCAGGAAATTATCCGCAGATATTTCAATGCTCTCTGCGATTTGAAGACGGGCAGAGGTAAGCAGGAGGCTGTTGATAAGATTGTCAGCCTCATGAATCAGGCAGGTATCGGTGTTGAGGACAGAAAGGTTATCAAAGCGGCACTTGACAGAAGTTCGGAAACAGAAGGTCAGCCTGCGGTTGCAATTGAGCTTCCTGACGGTAAAATCGTAACAGGTAAAACCTCAAATCTTCTCGGTGCCTCAAGTGCGGCACTTCTCAATGCGGCAAAATATCTAGCAGGTCTTCCCGAAGATTTGCTCATGATTTCTCCCTCAATTATTGAGCCTATTCAGGAGCTTAAAACAGGTCTTCTCAAAGGCAGAAATCCCAGACTTCATTCCGACGAAACACTCATTGCTCTTTCAATGAGTGCAAACACAAATCCCGTTGCGAAGAAGGCTCTTGAAGCAATAGAAGGTCTTAAGGACTGCGATGCACATTCAACCGTTATTCTTTCTCAGGTTGATATGGATGTTTACAGAAAACTCGGTCTTAACATTACTTGTGAACCGAGATATCAGACCAAAAAATTATATCATAAATAAGCAAAAGGAAGCACTCAACCGAGTGCTTCCTTCTTTAATTGTCTGTTAAATTTCTAATCCATTTTTTGCTTATGAAACGGTGTATGCTCATGATTGATTTCGGAATATCTTCGCACAGATACATTGCAATGAGAAGATATTCAAAATCAACTTTTACTATGAGTCCGAGTATCGCAACAACGGGTACGCCGATGAGATAAAGCGAAATGCAGTCATAGAAAATGCCGACCTTGGTATCTCCGCCTGCTCTGAATGTGCCGACGATGAGCGTATAGGGAATGTTTCTTATCGGAAGCCACAGGCAGTAAATCATAATAAGCTTTGAAGCAATATCAAATGCACCTTGCGTCTCAATTTCGAGAAGCGAAAGAACGGGGTTTCTGATAAACATAAATACCGTGCCTGTGATAATTCCGATAATCGGAGTCATAATAACAAACTTTTTTGCGAGCTTATATGCACCGTCGCAGTTGCCTTCGCCGATGGTTTTGCCTGTCATAATTGAGCAGGCGTGACAAATGCCGACAAAGAAAACAAAAGCGATTTGCTCAATGGAACTGAATATCGTGTAACCGGCATAAGCTTCGTTGCCTTGTCTTGCAAAAACCATAACATAGATATTTGTACCGATTGCCCACGCAACCTCGTTGAAAACAACGGGAAGGCATACAATGGAGAAACGGCGTATGAAATTCTTTGACAACTTAAAAAATTCTTTCAGCTTTCCGTTGAAAACATCCTTTGATGTGCGGAGTACCGCAAAAAGAAGAACGGACTGAAGTGCGGTTGAGATAAGTGTTGCAAGTGCAGCTCCTCTTATTCCGAGAGCGGGGAAACCGAGCTTGCCGTTAATAAGAACATAATTGAGAACGGTGTTTGTTGCAACTGAAATAAATGAAGTGATAAGAGGGGGATTTACTCTTTCGGTTGCACGCAGAGCAGTGCATGAAATCTGGTTGAATGAGCTGAAAATTCCCATAAATGCTACAATTCTCATGTATTGAACAGCAGCGTCAATAACCTCTTGTTCTCCCGTGAAAACTCTTATCATATATTGAGGGACAGTTAACATAGAGAGTGAGAAAACCACGGCAACTCCAGCACCGAATAAAAGCGCAACGCCGAATGATTTCTGAATGTTTTTCTTTTCTTTTGCACCCCAGAATTGCGAAATAAGTGCGGCGGAACCTGATGAAATACCGAAATAAAAAAGGTTCATCAGGAAAATCCATCTTGACGAAACACCGACAGCCGAAACGGCAACGTTTCCGAGTTTTGTGACCATTGCCGTGTCAACAAGCTGTGCGCATGAAACAAGAAGCTGCTGAAAGGCAATCGGCAGAGCAAGGCGGAGAGTGTTCTTTATAAAATTACGGTTCATAATTTTTCTCTTTCATTTTAAAAAGTATTTAACATCTGTATAGTATATTTATTAATAAAGAAAAAGTCAACAAAAAAATAAAAGTCTTTAACCTTGCTATTGATTTTTATTGATATCTAATATATAATATTAAGTTGTAGAAAACCCAAATATAACCAAGAAGGTGCTTAATTATGTCAAACTACAATGAATTTTCAGGCGTATATTCCCTGCTTCTCACTCCCTTTAATTGGGACAGAACTCTTGACTACAAAACCTACGAAGAATATGTTGCATGGCAGGCAGCTTTCAAGCCTCAGCATCTTTTCGCAGTTTGCGGTTCATCCGAAATGACAGAGCTTACCCCTGAAGAAAGAGTAAAGTGTGCGGGTCTTGCTGTTAAGAACTCAGACGGTGTTCCTGTTTTTGCAACAGGTAACCTTGCAATTGATTTCAACGACCAGATTGAAGAAATGAAAAAACTTGAACAACAGGGTGTATCGGGTCTTGTTTTTGTAACAAAGGGTATGTGCGATAAGCCCGACCATATGTATGAATATATGACAGAGCTTGCTTCTCACACAGAGCTTCCCATTATTCTTTATGAGTTCCCCGGTCTCAGACCTCACCTCATGGATCCCGTTACTTACGGTAAGCTTGCACAGACAGGCAAGTTTATGGGTATCAAGGACACAACCTGCAAGCTTACAGACATAAACGCAAAGATTGCCGTTCAGGGCGATTCAAACGTTCTTCAGGCGAACATTCCCTTCCTCTTTGATTCATATGTAAACGGTGCAAGAGGCGTTGTTGCAACTCCCACTTCATGCGGCGCAGACCTTTTTGTCAAGATGTGGGATGAATTCACCAATGGCGATGTTGAAGCAGCAAGAAAGACACATCAGCACATTATCGCACTTGACAATGCAATCGATTCAGGCTTCTGCGCAAGCGCAAAGTATCTTGTAAGCCTTCGCGGTGTTAAGGGTATGAAGTGGTTCACAAGAGGCTCTCATGACCTCGGCCCCGCAAGAATCCGTTCAATTGAAGTGTTCTATGACTGGGCAAAGGAATCAGGCGTTTTTAAAGACTGATTTCGAAGCTTGAATAGACTATTATTGTAAATATATTATTTCTGTATAAAATAAGAGGGAAGATATGAAGAAAATCAGAGCCAATGTATGCGCTGTTACGCATGCAGGAAGAATCCGCAGAGAAAATGAAGATAATTACGATTTAAACGGCAGAATGACCTCTACGGGCGACTTGCGTAAGGGCTCAGCTTTTGTGCAGACCATGGCAGAACCGTTCCACCTTTCCGTTTGTGACGGTATGGGCGGCGAAAGCTTCGGTGACCTTGCTTCGGGTATTGCGGTTGAAACAATTGCCGCTCATGCAACAAATGTTTATGACAGCGGAGACGATTTCAGCTTTGCAATTTCAAACTGTCTTGACGATGCCAACAGCCGAATCTGTGCTGAAATCAACGCAAGGGGCAAGCGTATGGGAACAACTCTTGCGGCAATCTATGCCGTAAAGGGTAAGGTTTACTGCGTCAATATCGGCGACACAAGAAT
>JAZSDF010000164.1:0-10415 GCA_045531035.1 Acutalibacteraceae bacterium
TGCAATTGTACTTCTTGTATTCGGTCACGGACTTAACATGATACTTAATGTTCTGTCAGTCATCGTTCACGGAATAAGACTTAATACGCTGGAATTTTCGTCGCATCTTGATATGTCCTGGAGCGGACATAAATTCAAACCATTTGAAGAACAAATTGAAAAATAAGGAGAGTCATTATGAATTTCGGATTATTAGCAACAGCTCTGGCAATGGGTATTGCCGCAACAGGCTCTGCAATCGGCATCGGAATTGCGGGTCAGGCATCAATCGGCGCATGGAAAAAATGCTATATGAGCAACAAAGCCGCACCGTTCATTCTTACAGTTTTTGCAGGTGCACCTCTTACACAGACCATCTACGGTTTCCTTCTTATGCAGCAGATGAGCTCATCAGACGCAGACCCCGCATTTCTCTTTGGTCTCGGTATCGCATCAGGTATTGCAATGGCAGTTTCAGCTGTTGTTCAGGGTAAAGCCGGTGCAGCAGGTGCAGATGCTCTTGCCGAAACAGGAAAAGGCTTTTCGCAGTATATCACCGTTGTAGGCCTTTGCGAAACGGTTGCACTTTTTGCACTTGTTTTCAGCATGGTTGCTCTCGGATAAATTATTTTTATACAAGTAAAAATAAATCAGGTGTAGCAGGAGTAAAGTCCCGTTGCACCTGATTTCTTAATTTATGTCATTTTTGATTAAAATGTTATCTCAAAAATATAAAAAATGTTTCATTGCATGCAAATTTATACATATATCAATATAAGTGTAGATTTTTAAATATTTTCTGATATTTTATTGCTTTTTAATTCTTTATTTGTTATAATGACATTTGTGTAAATGTCAAAATGGCGTTAAGGAGAGATTTTGGTAAAAATGGAAAACGTAAACATTAACTCAAATGCAAAGGACTACTATGTAATTGACCTTGCACATATAGTCAAAAGCGTATTGCCCAGAGCATGGATTATTGTTATTTGCAGCTTTTTGTGTGCAGCAATAGCATTTTCGATTGCAGCTTTTGCAATTACACCTACTTATTCGTCTTCGATTATGCTTTATGTCAACAACACCTCGTTTTCTGTTGGTGATTTGGGCTTCAGTATCAGCTCATCAGAAATCAGTGCGGCGCAGAGCCTTGTAAAAACATATACGGTTCTTTTGAAAAACCGTACAACACTTGAAAAGGTTATCGAAGCGACTGAGGTGCCGTATGATTGGGAAGAGCTTTATGATATGATTGAAGCAGCTCCTGTTAATGAAACTGAAATTATGGAAGTTACCGTAACAAGCACCGATCCCAACGAAGCAAAAAAGATAGCAAACGGTATAGCAAAAATCCTTCCTCAAAGAGTATCGGAAATTGTAGAAGGCAGTTCAATGGAGGTTGTTGACTCTGCAATCGCTATTAATAAGAAGGTTGCGCCGAATATTACAAAATTCACGGCAATCGGATTTATAATCGGAGCTTTTTTATCGCTCGCAGTGCTTGTTGTTCTTGCATTGTTTGATAATACAATTCACGATGAAGAATATGTTCTTAATAACTACGGATATCCCATTCTTGCAAAGATACCCGATTTGATTAATACCGGAACAAAGAAGTATTCCTATTATAACAGCTATAAAAAGTGAAAGCAGATGAACTGATATGAGAAAAAGTAAAAGTAATTTCTTCTCGGCCAACGAGAACAAGAAAACATTACATAAAAATCTTGAATTTACTGCCGTTGAGCAGTATAAGCTGCTCAGAACCAACCTTTCGTTTACTCTTCCTCAGGACGAGAAGTGTTCAATAATCGGCGTAACAAGCGCAATGAGAGGCGAAGGCAAGAGCACAACAGCAGTCAACCTTTCCTATGTATTGGCGGAAAGCGGAAAGAAAGTTTTGCTTATTGACGGTGACATGAGAATTCCCAGTATTGCAAAAAAGATGGGGCTCGAAAACACCTTCGGTCTCACCGATTTGTTAAAAGGTGCAAGCTCCGTGCAGATGGGAATGTTTAAGTATCCCGAGCATGCAAACTGGTATATTATGCCTTCGGGTGCGTTGCCTCCAAACCCTTCAGAACTTCTCGGCTCGTTGAGAATGAAGAATGTTATAAATACTCTTTCGGAGAATTTTGATTGTATCATAATAGACCTTCCGCCCGTTAATCTTGTTTCCGATGCCCTTGCGGTTTCGAAATACATAAGCGGAATGATTGTGGTTATCAGAGAGGATTACACAGAAAAGAAAGAGCTTGAAACATGTTTCAGACAGCTTAAGCTTTCAGACGTAAATGTTCTTGGCTGTGTAATCAATGAAGATAAGAAGGGAAATGGTTCTTACAGCAAATACCGCTACAAGAGATATTATAAGTATTATAAATATTATTACAAAGACAGCAACTCAAAAAAATAAGAAGGTGAGTGCATGACGGATTTTCATTCCCATATCCTTCCTGAAGTGGATGACGGCAGCCGAAGCGTTGAAGAAAGCCTGCTTATGATAAAAGCACTTGCCGAACAGGGAATCGACAGAATTATCGCAACGCCGCATTTTTACGCTAATGACGAATCTGTAAATGATTTTCTTGGCAGAAGACAGAAAGCATACGATAAGTTGACGAATACCTGTTTATCCGGCATGCCATCAGTAATTCAAGGTGCTGAGGTCAGGTATTATGACGGCATAAGCCGATTATCCGACCTAAAATCTTTATGTATTCAGGGAACAAAGCTTCTGCTTCTTGAAATGCCGTTTGTAAAATGGACAGAATATACCTTGAGAGAACTCAGCGATATTTCTTCTGACGGCAAAGTAACTCTTGTGCTTGCTCATATTGACAGGTATCTGAAATTTCAGAAGCCTGATGTGTGGTACAGACTTGCAGACAGCGGAATTCTTATGCAGCTCAATTCAAGTTATGTCAATGGTTTTTTTACGAGTCATAAGGCAATAAATCTTTTTAAAAAAGGTGCCGTTCACTTTTTGGGTTCCGATTGTCATAATATGAATGACAGAGCTCCCGATATTGGGAAAGCATTTCATACCATAGAAAAAAAGCTTGGAACAAATTTCAAATCCGGCTTTGATGATTATATAAATGAATTTTTTGAAATCAAAATTTAAATTCTGAAAGGATGGATTTATTATGAAAAAGGTTTTAGCAGTAGTTTTTGCGGTTATCATGGTTGTTTCTGCAGGTGTTATGGCGTTTGCGCAGGGCGGTTTTATTTCCAGTCCCTCAGCTAATCCCGCACCCGTAATTGTTGAAGTTGTATATGACGAAGAATCATGCGAACCTCAAATTGTTGTAACTCCTTATTCTGAGCGTGAAACTCTCGATGAGGAAAGAGAAGAAGATATTAACGAGGCATATGATGAAATTGCTGCAAACAAAGACCTCACCAATCTTTGCGAAGCACTTGAGGCAGTTGCAGCTGAAAAGGGAATTCCCGTTGAAAATCTTGCGGTAAGTGATTTGTTTGATGTTACTGCATATCATACCCGTGACGATCATGAGTATTGCGGTTCAATCAGAGTTACTCTTGCATCGGAAACAATCAAGAATTTCGTTGCTCTTCTTCACAGAGATAAGCAGGGCAGCTGGGAAGTTGTTCCCGATGTAATTGTCCATGCCGATGATAATGCAATCGAGTTCTCTGCACGCGATTTCTCACCCTTTGCAGTTGTTGTTGACATTTCGGAAGATGATCTTCCCAACACAGGTGAAGCTCTCTTGATTCCTGCAATTGCAATGTTTGTTTCAGCAATTTCTCTTGTTGTTATTCTTTTCAACATCAAGAAGAGTAAGAAGCAGGAAGTATGAGTAAGCATTATACTTCAAGAGAAAGAAGACAGAAAAACCTGAAGTATGCGGCAGTTGTTTTTGCCGCAGTACTTCTGGTTTCCTCAGGACTTCTTCTTGTGAGAATATGGGAGAATCATCAGAGCCGGCTTACAGAGTTTGGCTCGGAAACAGTAAGCTCAAATCTTGAATATAAAGGCAATGAATATGAACTTAAAGAGGATATTGAAACAATTCTTGTTCTTGGCCTTGATAAGTTTGAAACAACTGATATCGAGTCATATAACAACAATAAGCAGGCAGACTTTCTGATGCTTCTTGTAATTGACCATGCAAATTCAAGCTGCACCGCTCTTCATATAAATAGAGATACAATTGCTGAAATGGCCATTCTTGGTGTAGCAGGTGATAAGGTTGGTACAATTGAAAAGCAACTTGCTTTAGCTCATACCTACGGAAACGGCAAGGAAGTTAGCTGCCGAAATGTTGCTAATGCTGTTTCAGGCATGCTTATGAATGTTAATATTGACCATTATGTATCTGTTACAATGGATGCCGTATCAATATATAACGATTATATAGGCGGCGTTGAGGTTACAGTTCTTGATGATTTTACCGGGATTGACGATACACTTGTAAAAGGTCAAACCGTAAATCTTCTCGGCGATCATGCACTTAATTATGTCCGTTCACGTTACGGTCTTGATGACAGCACCAACCAAAGAAGAATGGTGCGTCAGCGTCAGTATATTGAGGCTCTTTACAGAAAATCTGTTGAATGTATGAACAACAATGAAAATTTTGCTGTTGATGTCGGTGTGAAGCTTGCTGATTATATTGTTTCCGACTATTCCGGAAACGGGCTTCAGTATGTTGCTGAACAGATTGCAGATTATCAGTTTGTTGAAATCTGCGAGCTTGAGGGAAAAACCGTTCGCGGAGATAAGCATATTGAATTTTATCCTGACAAGGATTCGATTGAAGAAACAGTTGTAAAGCTGTTTTATAAATTGAACGATTAATTATTAACAACCAGCACCTCGCTCGCATGCGTTCAGATGCGGGCGGGGGGAATTATTGTGAAATTGTAATAGGCTGTATATTAAAAGGTAATTAATAAAATAGTACCTCCGGTGGGCGGGGTTTGTAAAGCAGTTTTCTAAAAGTCTAAAAATTAAATGTTTTTAAGATTTGGCGTGGCTTCGGTCACGCCGATTTCTTTACAAAGGAGCGGTAATGTGTGAATAGTATGATGCTTTATGATTCGTTCAACTTGTACTTAAATCAAAAAAGTGCTGTCTCCGCCATGGCATTTCATATAGACTCAGTACTTGATAGCTGAGTTTGTATATGATATAATTTAACAGGAATATAAATAAGCAGGGAGCAAAGATAATGAAAAAAATAATATGCTTACTTCTGATTATCTCAATGATATTTGTTGTTCCGTTTGACGCTTCGGCACAGGATAATTCTTTTGACACGGGAATTGTCGATCTTCCGGAAAAGTCAAATGCGCCTTGTGAAATCCGAACCCGCAAGAAGGTTGACGGGTTTCGTATGTATGTTGACGAAGAAAATCCGTTGTTTATGATAAGAAACTGCCCTATATGGGGCGGCCCGCAAACGGGCGAAGCCTTTGCGGAATATGCAATAAAAACATATTATGCTCTACCTGTGGATGTGCGTAGTTTTGCGGTTATCTATATTGACGAAGGAACAACCGATATGACACCCGCAAGGCAGCTTGAATTTTGGGATGAACTTCTGACTGTAACAGATGCGGCGAATGTACCGATTGTTTGTCAATCCGAATGTTTTTGCACCAACAAAACCCGTGACCCGTTCACTCAGGAGGAGCTTTCCGCCGTGTTTAAAGAGCATCCGTCGCTTATCGGTTTTGTTCAGGTCGAGCTTTCAACAAACGGCGTAACCAATGAAAAACTTGCCTATGACGAAGTTACCGAAGATAACGGCGTTAACAAAAATATTCTCGCAAGACTCAAATCCTGTATAAAGGCCTGTGCTGAAAACGGCGGACTTTTTATCTGGCAGGATATGGAATATATTTACTACAAAAAAGCCAACTACATAAATCAGATTCTTGAGGACAGAGAACTTTATGACCTTCTGAAAAGCAACACCGAAAACATTATCCTTATGGATAAACACAACGGCCACGGCAGACATTTTGCAAGCCAATCCAATATTCTCGGCTGCTGGCTTGACGGTGTCTGCGGTAACTGGGGTGTGAACCTTGAAAATTTCCTCTGGTATGAGGAGGGCTTTACAGAATATGACAGCGTCGGATTAAAGCCCAATGAGCCTGATTTTGCATACACCGCAAAATATCCGCCTGCACTTTTCGGTATTGATATGATAGCCGATATGGTCGGCGGTGCGACGGTTTACGCGATAGAAGGTACATTCAGCAGGGGCGGACTTTATCACTTTGTTGACGGTGAGGTTGTACTGACCCCGACATTCTACGATGTACTCTATCCGTTTTATCAGATGGCTCTCAACGGCTCTGTTCCGAGTAAGGAGCAGGTTAAGGAAAAAATTAAAGTTGCCTACAAAATGACAACGCCCCACACCTATGCCCTGAGCGGAAATGATGCACATCTTCTTCAGGGACTTTATTGCGATACTTTTACATTTATTGAAGAAAAGATAGACATCACTCCTTATTTTGACTGCACGAAAACATGGGTGCCCTCAACGGGAAGATACTATCTCATTCCCATTTTGCCGATTTATTCAAATCCCGAAGAAGTGTTGCCTGAAAGCAAAATTCTCAATGATTTCAGTTATTTCTTTAATCTTCTTTTCATCAATCCAATTAAAATAAAGTTCTTCAACAAGTATTATGAAGAAACTTATAAGGGCGACGGTGTGCTTTTTGACATAAACAATTATATCTATATTTTCAACAGCAATGAAAATAAAATAACCGACAGCGAACAGACTGTAAGCTATACCTTACCGAAGAGCAAAAAAGAAATTACCGCAACCTTTGCTGCACATACTTATGCAGTCATCAATGAAACAAGTGAAAAGATTGACATTGATTTATGCAATCTACGTCTTGATACCGATGCTGTCTGCAACGGTCTTGAAGATGAAAATCAGTTTATGGTTTCCTATGCCCAAGGCGGAAAGATGGATAATCCGAGAGATTTCAGAACTTCCGTTATTGAAATTTCGGGATTTGAAACACAGCCGATGGAGATTATCGCAACAGGCTCAAACGGTGCAAAGGGCAGAGCCGAATGGAACGCCGAAACTCAAACTCTGACTTTAACCGTCATTTCAAACGGCGAAGTAAGGATATCCATCAAATAAAAAACGGGAGAGATTCTAATGCAAACTGTCATAAAATTTTTATTTACAATATTCACAACAATTTCAATTCTTTGTTCAAATCTGCTTTCACCTGCACCGATTTATCCGGAGAGTGAGAACTTTGATTTTTCCTGTTTGCAATATCCCGATGAAGCGATTATAACGCTTGAAGAAGCGGGGCTTACAGAGCAGGAGCTTGTAGGCCGTGCTTCTGCGGAGCTTCCCGAATATGTTCAGTCAGGCGGATATGACGACATCAACGGCATCACGGTTTCACCCTATTACACTGCAAAAATCAGCGAAACGGAAATTCCCGTTTATGCTTCTGTGGTTTTTATCCGTGCCGATGATACAGGAACGCTTCATTCATTTTCGGAGATTTATGTCGATACGAACAAAGAGTTTTCATTCAATATCGAAATAACAGGTGCCGATGTTACACTTGAAAACGCAATTGTTCTGCCTGAATCTCACGGGGTGAAAGCCCGTTGCGAAAACAATACGGTAACCGCATCAATTAACAAAACAGGTATTTATACCTTCCTTTTCAATGGTGCAAATCAGTATTACGGCTATACTCTTTTTGTCCGTGAAAAAGTTGATGAGGATGCCGAAATTGCAGAATATATCAAAGAATACGGCGAGGATAATGTAATAGTCCTTGAAAAGGGTGTATATCAGTATGATTATGTCAGTTTTGTTTCGGAAAACAATCTGGTAATCTATCTGAAAGAAGGTGCTTATGTTATTGCCAATCACCTTTTTGATATCAACAGTGCCGAGGATGAAAACAAATATTTTGAAGAAGGTGCCAGGTATCATAATTCAATAGGTCTTACGAGATATCCGTTTCTGAATTTCTTTAATTGCAACAATATTACTTTTACGGGCAGGGGAGTGATAGACCTTACCCGTCTGGACAGACGTGAACGCCGAGGTATGGTTTTTACTAACTGTAAAAATATTAATATCAGCGATGTCAAGATTATCAATTCACCCGAATGGTCATTTATTTCCTATTGCTGTACCGATGTCAATATTGAGCAGGTTGATATCATAGGTAACCGAGGAAACTGTGACGGATTTGCAATTTGCAACAGCCACGATGTGACCGTCAGCGACTGCTTTGCACGAGTGGCGGATGATACCTTTGAGGTAAAAGCACTCGGCGGTACAATGGACAGCAAAAATATCACCTTTTCAAAATGTATCGCATGGGGCGGATATGCAAGGTGCTTCGGCATAACTGGTGAAGTCAACAAAATGATTTCCGATGTTACATTCCGTGACTGTGCTGTAATTTACCGTGACGGTATCTGGGATAACGACAGAATAGGCTCTCTTGTTGTTGTTGCGGAACAAACCGAAGGCGGTATTGACGGTGTTCTTTTTGAAAACATAGAAATATTCCGTGACGAGGGCAGACCGATTCTCGTGAAGATTTATGATGAGGAAGCGGAGAATTTCGAAATTAAGAATGTTGTTTTCAGAAACATTTCCTATACTTCATATATGAAGCCGAAAATAGCAGGTACAGACAGCGACACAAACACCGTACAGGTTGAACTTGACAATATTACGGTTTGCGGAAAACATCAGCCCCTTCCGCAAGTTATGTTCAACATCGGAAAATATTGCGAAATTACCGCATCCTGATAAGTGAAAAACAGACAGTACATACTGCAATGTACTGTCTGTTCTTTTATTATATCAGTCTTTATCGGGCTGTTGGCCATCGTGGGGGAGCCATTTACATTCCGTAATCTTCATATCGGTGAATGTTGCTTTGAATGATGAATCCTCGGGACTGCAGGCGTAAATGCCGAAACGGATTTTACCGTCTCCGTTAAACATATGGCATATACGCATCTGTCTGAATGTAACACCGTCATCTGAACATTCAATGCAATAATCATCTTCTCTTCGGCTGAATCTGTACCACATTGATTTTATAACAGCATCAATTTCGGTTGTTGCCCAGTCGGAATAACCGTTGTTTGTTACAACAGAGCCGAGATGCTGGAATTTATCGTTTTCAAACTCAATCGATCCTTTGAGCCAGTTTTCGCTGTCAAGATACATGACAATTCCGCATTGGTCAAAACGGTGCTTGCTTTCAAACTCCGTTTTAACAACGAAAGAGAAAAACTTTTCGTCTGTTTCGGTCTGGAATACGGGAGCATTGTCATTTCTGAAATGATAATATGTTCTTTGCCATAAATCGGTGTGCGGATTTGTAACTATAATTATTTTTTCTTCACTTGCATAATAATCCGCAGGCTCTCTTGTCCATTTAAAGTCGTTAACAGAAAATTTCATATCGATACCTCATTAAGTGTCTTGTAATACTGGTTTATATATGTATTAAATCATTATCAATCCCATCAGCAGGCCACCTGCAAAGCCTGAGATATGCTCCCATGCGGTTGCTTTGCCCATAAACATTCCGCCGATTGTGTAAACGGCAAGGATAATGAGGGCAGTAACAGGAAGGCCCGAAAACATAACCGTACCGTTCTTAATCGCAAGCATAACAAATACTGCAATCAGACCGTAAATTCCCGTTGATGCACCTTCGCCCTCGTGAAGCTTATAAACAAATGCCATGTACAAGCCCGATATGAATGAAGAGCCGATATAGCAGAGAGCGGTTTTGAGTGTACCAAGCTGTGACTCAACGGCATACCCGACAATGAGAGTTGCGGTTACATTTGAGATGATATGCCATGTACCGACATGGAGGAGTGCCGATGATACCAGACGCCATATTTGTCCTTTTTTAATCTTCTTTTCGGACAGATGAAGAGCGTGGTTTATGTAGCCTTTGTTGTGTCCCGTGAGGAGCTTTTCTTTTAAACTAACCGTTGCTGTTTTGGGAATTACAATAAAGTTATCAAGGATATAGATTATAACGATAATTGCACAGAATGACAGTGTAAAAACAGGCATATCTTTTTCTCCTTCATTAAACAAATAAAATCCAATCTTATTATACACCAATTATTTGTACGATGCAACTCACATCAACCGTTTTTGCCCATTTTGCAAAAGTGTTTGAAAAATAAACCGGGGTTAATTCGTATGGAATGTTTTTATTTGCGAAAAATTTTTTTGCATTTTCCGATATGCTGTTTTATTGACAGTGATTATAATGCAGCTTAAGTGATTAAGGTGAACGGAAATTGGCCTGTGAAAATTACAGTTCGGATTATTCCATTCACCTTAATATTAAAAAGCTCAAGTCGGTTAAGACTTGAGCTTTTATGTTTGGATTATCTGAATTTA
>JAZSDF010000017.1:0-3897 GCA_045531035.1 Acutalibacteraceae bacterium
TCTTTCGGGATTGTCGCCGACGGTTGTGTGGCGGAGCACCGATATGCCGAGCTTTGCAAGCTGCACGGAGAGATATTTTGAATTTGTGTTGAGTATATCGCCGAGCAGTATTTCCGTGCCGACGGAAAGAATTTCGCAAACTGACATAAAGTTTCTCCTTAATAAGCGTTAATATGAATAAATCTTGTTCCCTCAACAGCTTCTTTTACAAGTCTTTCAACTTCAAGAGCCTTTTCACATTCCTCAACATAGTCGATTGTGGGACGTGTTCTGGGATGCTTCGGAGTAAATACCGTGCAGCAGTCCTCGTAGGGAAGAATTGAAATATCAAAAGTATCTATTTTTCTTGAAATCGCAACAACCTCGTCCTTATCCATGCCGATAAGAGGACGGAAAACGGGCATTTCGCAAACTGCGTCCGTGCAGGCGATTGCAGGCATTGTCTGGCTTGCAACCTGACCGACGCTTTCGCCCGTGATGAGTGCACCTGCGTGCTCTCTCTGTGCGATAATCTGTGCAACCCTCATCATCATGCGGCGCATGACAACGGTGAAAATATCCTCGGGGCAGTTGTCCTTAATCTGTTCCTGTGTTTCGGTGAACGGAACAACGAAAAGAGTTATTCTGCCCGAATATTTGCTTACCTGTTTTAAGAGCGAGTGAACCTTCTGTTCGGCTCTTTCGCTTGTGTAGGGAGGCGATGCAAAATGGATTGCGATAAGCTCGAGACCTCTTTTTGCCATCATATATGCGGCAACGGGGCTGTCGATACCGCCCGAAATAAGGATTGCCGATCTTCCTGCCGAGCCCGTGGGCATACCGCCCGCACCCTTTATCTGCTTGCCGTGGATATAGGCGTGGGTATCTCTGACCTCAACCGTAACAACCATATCGGGGTTATGAACGTCAACCTCAAGATGAGGGAACTTGCGAAGAAGATACCCGCCCGTTTCTCTGCAAATCTCGGGAGAACCGAGGGGGAATTTTTTGTCCGAACGCTTTGCCTCAACCTTGAAGGTGCGTACTCCGAGAAGCTGGGGAGCCAGATATTCTTCTGCGCTTCTCAGAATAACGTCCATATCCTTTTCAACAGCTGCAGCTCTTGAAAATCCCGCAATGCCGAAAATCTTTTTGATGCGTTCAACAGCATCCTCAAGATCTGCACCCTCTTCGGGCTCGGCAACGATTGTCGACTGCGAAACCGTGAATTTGAAATTACCCGCCGAGGCAAGTCTGCGCTTCATATTCTTGATGAGCATATCCTCGAAGGTTCTTCTGTTAAGACCCTTGAGGGCAAGCTCTCCGTTTTTGATTAAGATAATTTCTTTCATATTCCTTGTATCTCCGATTTATTTAAGTGCTCTTATAACTTTCTTTCCCTCGATAATTCCGAGAATAAGAGCGTCGATTTCCTGAATTGTGGTGAATCTTGAAAAGCTGATTCTCAGCGGACCGTCGAGTCTGCTTCTGTCGAGATTCATCTGCATGAGAACATGGCTTTTCTTTCCCTTTGAGCATGCCGAACCGCTTGAAACACAGATTCCTCTGTCTGAAAGGAAGTTGAGCATCGGCTCGGATTTTATTCCGATGAGCGAAATATTCGTCACATACGGCAAAGCATCGGGCGGAGAATTGATGACAACGCCGTCAATTTCCGTGAGCTTCGATACCATGTAGTCACGAAGCATTGTTATATGCTCAAGCTCTTTCTGAGGGTCGGGCAGGACTCTTGCGGCGGCGGCAAAGCCTGCGATAAGAGGCATTGCTTCCGTGCCGGGTCTGATTTTCTTTTCCTGTTCGCCGCCGAAGGTTCTCGGTTTTATCTTAACACCCTTGCGGATATAAATTGCACCGACGCCTTTCGGACCGTGGATTTTATGGGAGCTTACCGTCATCAGGTCAACTCCGAGTGAGGCGGGCTTCACGGGCATTTTTCCGAACGCCTGAACGGCATCGCAATGGATTAATGCGGGTGAACGCGCCATCATAACAGCTCTTTTTATCGCCTGAACGGGCATTATTGTTCCGATTTCGTTGTTGACAAGCATCATCGAAACTAAAATCGTTTTTGAATTGACTGCGGCATAAAGGTCTTTTTCATTCACTCTGCCGTAGCTGTCAACCCTGAGCTTTATAACTTCAAAGCCTTCCGCTTCAAGGCGGTTAAGGGTGTCGTCAATGCTTGAATGTTCAACACTTGTTGAAACTATTCTTCTTCCCATGCGGCGCATCTGATACGCTGCACCCATGATGGCGAGATTGTTGCTTTCCGTTCCGCCCGAAGTGAAGAAAATCTCCTCGGGAGAGCATGAAAGACGGGCGGCAATATCGTTTCTCGAGCTTTCGAGAAGAGCGTTTGCTCTGTTGCCCACGGCGTGAAGAGAGGAGGGATTTCCCCAGCTTTGTGTCATTGCTTCCGCTACCGCTTTGACCGCTTCGCAGCACGGTGCGGTGGTTGCGCTGTTATCAAAATATGCTTCCATTATCCTCTGTTCACCTCTGTCGGCACTATGCCCATTATAATCATATTTAAAACATTATACACTATTTTTCCCCCACTTGCAATAATTTTTTTATATTATATAAAGAGAGATAAGATATGAGGGCGAAAAAGCGCAAGCTGTTGTATTTCTTTTCCTCACAACAACAGTATATGTAAAAATTTTTTTGCGGACAAAGATATGCAAAAGAGTTTACAAGAAATAATTTAATAATTTTCAGCAGATTTTGTTAACAGTTTTAAAATATAATCGGAATTGAAAAATGTTTCTATGTGTGATATTATTGTTTTATACTTCGGAACGAAAGGAGAAATGCGGAGTGTCTGAAACTGCCGTAAAAAAACAGTCGCATTTTCAGCAGATAACAGTTATGGCGCTCATGACGGCTTTTCAGCTGATTTGTGCCGCCTGTGTTTTATGCAGACAGGAAGAGCTTAGCCTGAAAATGGTCTATATTTTCTTCGGATATATCGCCGCCGAGTGGATTTATATGCTCATCGGCACCCTCGTTACGGGCAACGACTATTTCGAGCTTGAAGCAATTGCGTTTTTCCTCTCGGGTATAGGGCTTACGGTCTGTGCAAGCTTCAGCGAGGATTTTGCACTCAAGCAGATAATTGCAATCGGACTCGGACTTGCGGTTTATCTCGTTATGCTCCTGCTCATAAAAGATGTTCATTTTGCAAGTCTTCTGCGTTATCCCGCCGCTGTCGGTGCGGTCGGACTTCTCGCAGTCAATCTTGTTCTTGCGCAGAATATCAACGGCACTCTTAACTGGATTGACCTCGGATTTTTCTCCGTCCAGCCTTCGGAATTCGTGAAGGTAGCGTTCATTCTTGTCGGTGCGGTATCCCTTGAAAAACTGCTTTCAAGCGTGAGCTTAACGAAATACATAATTTTCTCGCTCGGCTGTGTGGGTGCGCTCTTTCTCATGAAGGATTTCGGCACGGCGCTGATATTCTTTTTCACCTTTATTCTCATTGCCTTCATGCGCTCGGGCGATATCAGAACAATTGCGCTTATCTGCACGGCGGCACTCATGGGTGCGGCGCTGATTATCTTCTTCAAGCCCTATGTTGCCAACCGTTTTGCGGCATACCGCCATGTGTGGGATTTCATGGACACAACGGGCTATCAGCAGACAAGAGTTTTGATTTATTCGGCAAGCGGCGGACTTTTCGGTCTCGGAATAGGCGAGGGAAAACTGCGTGATGTCTATGCGGCATCAACCGACCTTGTTTTCGGTCTTATCTGCGAGGAAATGGGTCTTTTAATCGGACTTGCGGTGCTTCTGAGCTTTGCGGCAATTGCGTTTTTTGCAATCCGCTCGGCAAAAACCGCCGCCTCAACCTTCTATGCAATCGCCGCAGTATCGGCAGCAGGTATGCTTCTTTTC
>JAZSDF010000038.1:0-10322 GCA_045531035.1 Acutalibacteraceae bacterium
AATGTTCATCCGTGGACTGTAAGCATTGAAAATCTTGCATATTTCGTCAGTCAGCTTGATGAAGATGTTGTGCTTGTAACTCTTGATGAGCTTATGGAAATGATTGATAAGAATATTCCTCACGAATATGCAAAACCGGAGAATTGAAATGAAAACCGAAATTAATATCATAGCTCATATTCACACTGATTTTTCGTCAAAATTCGGTATACCCCGCCAGAGCGGACTTGTTGATGAGCTTGAAGCAACAATTATTTTTGAACCCGAATACCGCAATCCCGATGCAGTTCGGGGAATAGAAGAATATTCGCATCTGTGGCTTCTGTGGCAGTTTTCTGAGTGCATGGGCAAAGAATGGACTCCGACTGTCAGACCTCCGAGACTCGGCGGCAACAAGAGAATGGGCGTTTTTGCAACACGCTCCCCTTTCAGACCGAATCCGATAGGTCTTTCCTGCGTTAAGCTTCTCGGAGTAGAAAGGACGGAAAAATACGGTTATATTCTTCGTGTTGCGGGTGCAGATTTGCTTGACGGCACCCCGATTTATGACATAAAACCCTATCTGCCTTATGTTGACTCTCACCCCGAAGCAAGCAACGGCTTTGCACTTGACGAAAAAGAAGGAAGCCTGACCGTTGATTTTCCCGAAGAACTTTTAAATATCATTCCTATCGAAAAGCAATCAGCATTGATTGCGGTTCTCGCACAAGACCCCCGCCCCGGTTATCAGGATATTCCCGAAAGAATTTACGGAATAGAATTTGCGGGCTATGATGTTAGGTTCAAGGTTGAAAAATCCGTTTTAACTGTTATTGAAATCAATACTATATAACAAAAACCCGAGGTCAAAAACCTCGGGTTCTGTTTATGGTTGAGGAACAATCGGCACGCTTTCACTGACATGCTCGATTGTTATAAAGTTATTTCTCTTGGCATATGCCCATTTCATTCCGAACGTTTTGCACGCACCGTCAACGGGAATATAAAGCTGACCTTCGTTTCCTCTGAACACCTCTGCACCAAGGTCAACATCGCCTTTTTCGGTTACGGCAATTCTGCTGTTTTCGGTAAATGTTACTTCGTGACCGTAAAGCTTAAGAGTAACCTTACCTTCTTCACGGATATCCTCTCCGCCGATGAATCTTATCATCGTTGCAAAGGCGATAAACCATTCTCCGTCCCTGCAGACTGCGGGAGTTGCCATATTGCAAAGACCCAAGTCCACGCCTTTATAATAAACTCTCGTTCTGCCTTCGCCGAAAATCGGTGCAAGTCTGTAGGGTCTGATTTCGTCCTTTGCTTTATCGATTGAGAACTCGTCAATAATTCTGCCGTCATTAAGCTCGGAAACAATTGATATTTTATCACCGTCAACCTCAACAAGTGCAAATGAAGAAACCTGTTCCTCATGGGGATAGAAGGATGCGTGCCATACCTTGTCGGTTGTTTTTGTTCCGGGAGGATTAAAATGAGCATTGCCGAGTTCATAATGAACGGTACCCTGCGAAGGTCTGTCAAAGATTTCTTCGTTCTTTATCGGGAAAGAGCGTGAGAAGTTATGCTCATGACCCGAGAAAAGAATATCAAGCATCTCCATTGATTCGCGCATCATGGGATAATCATCGTCGTTTGCAAGGTTCGGACCGGAATAATAAACAGGAAAATGCTGAACTCCTAATTTCCATGTTTTACTGCTTTTCGCAATATCTTCCTTTGCCCACTCATTCATAAGCTCAGGTTCATTGACGCCGAAAACATTGAAATGAGCATTACCGTAATCGAAAGAATAGATTTCGGTCTGCCATCCCTCAGGACCGTTTTTCGGATATGAATATTCAAGCTGAGTGTTGAAAAATTCCGCAGGTTCGGCATAATATCTGTTCACTTCATTTGGAAAATACTGCTCAAAGCCTCTGTTATCATGATTTCCGCAGGTCATCATATAAGGCAGATGCTCAATGATACCTTCCATACCCTCAAACATGGCGTTCCACTGAATTTCGTGCTGACCGCAGTTGGTGTTGTCGCCTGCGGTAAGAATAAACTTCACATCGGGATATTTGGCAAGAGTATCTTTGAGAAAACTGTTGAGCTTTGAATAATCGGGATTATAGTGGTCATCGTCCTTCTGATGGTCGGAAATGGCTATAAATCTGAACTTGGTAAGATTTTCCTCTTCGGTATCGAACCAATATTCTTCGCTGCGGTTTTCGTTGCTTCCGCAGGTATAATAATATCTTGTTCCCGCTTTGAGGTCAGTAGGAGTTGCCCAAAAAATATTGCTTGTGTTGACGTCACTTTTAAAGGGCTTTACAATTGCATCTGCGCGCTTTTTTTCTCCGCCCTTTTCGTAATACTCAACATAGCCCTCGGTAACATCAGCCGATGAACGCCATGTAATTGTCATTGATGTTTTAGCATCACCTGAAATACTGACCATTATATGGTCGGGTTTTTCGGTTGCAAATCTGTAGTTCGGTGTTCTGTCCATATTTATTTCACCTTTATTTTAAATAGTCTTGCGCCGTGAGAATTAACTTCGGCTGAAAACTCGCCGTCGGTTACCGCATATTCCTCATGTTTCCACATATCCCAAACGGAATAATTTATACCGCCGATTGCAATGTAGTTGATATCGAATTTTATGTTTCTGACCTCGTCATCTGTATTGAAAAGCGCAACATATTTGCAATCCTTACCATTTGAAGTCCAGATGATTTCGCCCTTGCCGTCGGTTTCGTTTCTGCTGAACTGTTTTGCACCGAACGAAGTTTTGAGCATATCGATAAGCTCTCTGTTCTGAAGGAGGGAAAGAGTGAAATCATCGTTTTCACGCATTTCCGCACCTATCATAAGAGGTGAACGGAAAATCCCCCAGAGAGTCATCATCGTTATCTGCTCATCATGAGTAAATCGGGTATATCGGTTTCTGTATTCATCAAGCTTTTCTGTTTTCTGAATTCTGCCGATAGGAAGCATATCGCAATCAGGCCATGCACCCTCCTGAACATAATCCTGCCATGCATAGCAGCGTTCAAACATTGCATAAAGCTTACTCCATTCATCCCAGAAATCTCCCGTCATACGCCAGAGATTGGCATTGGCGGCAAGATGTTCATGCTCCCAAACGGGCGCGGGACCGGGTGAAAGACTGAGCACCATATCTCTCCCGCACTTATCAATCGCCTTGCGAAGCATTTCGATTTCTTCTCTGCCCGAATAAGGTTTATCCGGCCACATCTCTGTGTTGGCAATATCATCGCATTTAATATAGTCAACGCCCCACTCAGCATAGAGTTCAAAAATGGAATCGTAATATTCTTGTGCTCCCTTTTTATGAGTTTCAAGACCGTACATATCGGGATTCCACGGACAAACTGACGAAGGCTTTGCAATATCCTTTGCAGTAACGCCTTTACACTTAATTTTAGTATTCATATGTGCAGCCTGACGGGGAATTCCTCGCATGATGTGAATACCGAATTTAAGTCCGAGTGAGTGGATATAATCGGCAATAGGTTTGAAGCCTTTTCCGCCTGCTGAAGAAGGAAATCTTTCAACTGAGGGAATTAGGCGTGAATACTCATCCATGCAAAGGGGTGCAAAATAGTGGTAATAAAAGCTGTCAGCTGTCGGTTCAGACCACTGAATATCGCAGACGATATACTCCCAGCCATAGTCTTTGAGGTGCTTTGCCATGTAATCGGCATTGCCGAGAAGCTGTTCTTCGTTAACTGCAGCACCGTAACAGTCCCAGCTGTTCCATCCCATAGGTGGAGTAGGTGCAAGTCTTTTATGCATAATTATTTTTCCTTTCGGTAAACTCTGATTTCAAACTCTGCCTGAGTTTCAAGATAATCGAGATTATTTATTTTCTGTTGGTCATCAATACCTGTTTTATAGTAATACGGAGTCATTCTGAAAAGATTCTGTATTGCATCGTTGGTATCAAGGCACAAATTCATTTTAACCTGACTTGTTTTTATACAAACAAAATTTTTGATTTCGGTATCAGGCACATCGTTGAGATAAGGCTTATCATATATAGCCGCTTTGAGCCCGAGAAGATGTTTTTCAAGAGGAATGATTTTTATGAGATATCCGCCTTTTTTTAAAACACGGTAAAATTCTTCGTCTGCATCGGGCGAAAAAATATTCAATACCGCATCAAAGCTTCCCGCCGCAAAAGGCAAATCAAAAAGACTTGCAACGGCAAGCGATATTCCGCTTTTACGTTTTGAGGCATATTCAAGTGCATCCTTTGAAATATCAACACCTGAAACAAAAATTTCTTTTTCTATTTCGGAATAATATCTCCTGAGTCCTTCCGAATAATAACATTCACCGCAGCCTGCATCAAGAAAATCTCCGCCGTCAGGAAGATATTTTCCGCATATCTCACAAAGAAAATCACGCAAAAATCCGTAACATCCCGAATCAAGAAAATCACGTCTTGCTCTTACCATAAGGCGGTCGTCACCGTGACGCTTTGCGGAGGATTTCTGCGACTGCAAAAGATTGACATATCCGAATTTAGACTTATCAAAGCAATGTCCGTTTTCACAGCGATAAAGCCTTTCTTCTTCGGAAAGCTCATTCTTGCATACGGGACAAATAAAACTAATCATTTCTTAACCCTGTATTTCTCAATTTTTCTCATCATTGATTTGCCAACATCATGCATGAATCTTTCGCATGCAGGAAGCAAATCATCGGGGAAGCCGTGAAGGAAGCGGTCTGCTTCATATGTAAAGTTGCCCTTGTAGTCAATTTCACCGAGTGCATGAAGAATATCGTCCCAATCCATATCCATCATATAAGGAAGCGTGTGGCTGTCGTTAATACTGTCGTTATCGTGAATATGAAGGCAACCGAGTCTGCTGCCCATCTGACGAATCATCGCACCTGCATTGTCACCCACAAGACCGCAGTGTCCGAGGTCAAGGCAAGCGGTGAAATATTCGGGGTTGAGTGCATCAACATAGCGGTTGAATTCTTCCGCAACAGAGCAGACATTCGGGACAATTCTGTTAAGTTTGTTATCCCATCCCCACATATTTTCAAGGGAGATTTTCACTCCGAAATCCTTTGCATAAGGCTCAAGGGAATGATAAAGCTCCATATTGCGTTCAAACTGATTTGCGCTGAACTGGACGGGGTGAACAACGCAGATTTTCGCATCAAGCATACCTGCAATTTCAAGTGCTCTTTTGAGCTTTTCAAAAATCTGCACAGTATAGAGACTGTCGTATTCCTTTGCACTCGGAAAAGGTGCGTGTGACTGCTCAAAGGTTACGCCGTAATAATCGGCAATATTTTTCAATGCATTAACATGATTCTTATATCCCGATGTATTAAGCACATCGTTATCATCATCCATTTTGAACATGGAATAGTCAATTCCGTCAAAACCGCTTTCGCAAATTATACGGACAGCCTCCGCATCTCCGAGGCGTTCAGAAATTCTTTCCGTCTGATTTACAAGCTTCATATTTTTACCTCCATTTAGGATTATGTTGTTATTATATCAGCATTTTCTCGCTTCTACAAGTTATATAATAAAATTATGTTAACAATTTTTTAATTGACTTTTAAATAAAAATATATTAAATTAGTATTTGAGAAAACGAAAATGAGGGAGAAAAAATGGCTAAAGCAGAATACAGAAGCTCTATTCGTTCAAAGAACCTTATCAAAAAGGCTCTGGCTAAGCTTATCCACGAAAAGGAATTATCCAAAATCACAGTTTCCGACATCATAAGAGAAGCCGATATAAGCCGAGGTACTTTTTACGCACATTTTTCGGATGTAAACTCCGTTGTAACCCAGATTGAAAGCGAAGAGATGAAAAATCTCATGGATTTTGTTGACAGATACGGCTTTATAAATATCTGCACAAGCCCTGAAAACTTCATTACTGCTATATGCGAATATATGATGCATGACATGGAGTACTACCGTATGCTCGCACAATCAAACATACTTAACAACTTCATATGGAGACTTGTCAATGTTTACTATGAAAGACTTCTTGAAAGAGTGCTTTCAATGGAAACAAATAAAGACAGAAACGAAGCCGAATTTTATCTTATCTACCTTACATCGGGGGCAAAAACGGTTGTCCTCAGCTGGCTTAACGGCGAAATCAAAGGTTCTCCCAAAGAAGTCGGAAGCAGATTGGGCAAACTCATCAGACTTTCGCAGACATATTACATGGCATAAAAAACAGGCACGGTGCAGCACCGTGCCTTATTTTTATAATCCTATTAATCCGAGAAAACCGTATGAAAACACGCTCATAATAAAGTTTGCTATAAGAACACCGAGAGCAATAATCGGGAATGAGGTTCTTATTCTTATATCAAGAAGCGCTGCAACCAGTGCACCTGTCCAACCGCCCGTACCGGGAAGCGGAATTGCGACAAAAGTGAGTAGCCCCCAGTTTCTCCATTTCTGAACTTTTTCGCTCTTTCTCATGGAACGAACCTCAAGCTTTTCAATAAGTCCGCCGATTTTTTTGAATCTTTTAAGAAACTGAAAAATCCTTCTGATAAAAAGTAAAATGAACGGTATTGGGAGAATATTACCGAGATAACAGATAACAAATGCTTTTAAAAGTTCAACATCAAGCAGTTTTGCAGCAATCATTCCGCCTCTGAGTTCAAGAACAGGAAACATTGAAATGATAAAAATTATTAATTCCTTCGGTATTGTACCCTGAAACAATCCGACAAGATAATCTGTAATAGCTTCTGTCATTGAAGTATTCCTTCCTCAATCATATTCTGCTCATTCAGGAAGTCGTGGGCACTCTGGAGAATATTTCTGTCGTTGATAAACCTGAGCGTATCCATCGCCTTATCAAAATTAAGCCATATATAATCTTCTATTTCTTCCTTTTGAATAGTTGTTTGCGTATCCTTGGTTTTGGCAAGGAAAATAGTAACCGACTTTTCAACTCTTCCCTGAATCGTGTATTCGGATTTCGAGGCAAACTGAGGCAGAATCTGAATATGGATGCCTGTTTCCTCAAGCACCTCTCTTATAGCTGTCTGCTCGTGTGTTTCGCCTTTTTCGATATGACCCTTCGGGAAACCCCAATGAGTGCTGCGGCGGTTTTTGATAAGCAGATAACGCAGTTCATTGTTGATAATACGGTAAACAACCGCACCGCATGAACGCTCATAGAGACATTCAAGCTTATAGTTTCTTCCTTTTTCCGCAAATGCAACGGCATCCTCAATCTGGTAGGAAATAAATCTCATGCTTTTCGGGGCTACGACATAAACGGTAGGACTGCCGTCTGCCCTTTTTATTGCGGCAATAACTCTGCCGTCGAAGGTTCTTACGGGATGGTTGATTCCCATTATATATGCGCCGTGAGACATGCTGTCATAACGCTTTTTACCTTCTATTGCGCCGAAATTAAGCTGATAAACAAATCCGAATTGCCTGTTTACGGAGCGGATAGGGTTTGTAACCCTTACTCTGACATATTTGCCGAGCATAAAACCACACCTTTCGGAAGGTCAAGCCGACCCAAGATAAATACTTATGTATTATACTAAATTTGTTGCACTAAAACAATAGTTTTCTTAAAATTTATGTATTTTCCAAATAAAATTACCATATGTTGAAAATTTTTTACCAATATTACAAAATCGATAAACTTTGCAAAGAATTTAACTATTGATTTATATATATAAAGTATGATAGAATATTATATATTTTTATCTCACGAAAGCGGTGAAACAAATGAAGCGTATTCTCGTTGCCGACGACGAAGCCCGTATCAGAAGGCTCGTGTGTGACTTCTTGAAAAACGCAGGATACGAAACGGTTGAAGCTGTTGACGGCAAAGAAGCAATTGATAAATTCTTTTCGGTAGGAAGCATTGACCTTGTTATCTGCGATATAATGATGCCTGAAGCCGACGGCTGGGAGGTAACAAGAAAAATAAGAGAATCAAGCTCCGTGCCCATTCTTGTTCTCACTGCAAGAAGCCAGGAATTTGATGAGCTCATGTCTTTTGAAAGCGGTGCCGATGACTTTGTTACAAAGCCCTTCAGCCCCGGAGTGCTTGTCAAAAGAGTTGAGGCAATTCTTAAACGTTCAAACAGCTCGGTTTCCGAAGATGACGAAATTTTCTCCATTGACGGACTTGTTATTGACATACCCGCTCACACGGTAACAAACAACGCAAAGCCTATTGAGCTCACGATAAAAGAACATAATATTCTCGTGAAGCTGGCAAAAAATCAGGGCAGAATCTTCTCAAGAGAACAGCTTCTTGACAGTATATGGGGCATCGACTTCGTCGGCGACCCGAGAACGGTTGATTCCCATGTTGCAAGGCTGAGAACAAAACTCGGGGACTGGGGCGAAACCCATCTTAAAACGGTTTACGGTGTCGGATATAAAATAGAGGTGGACAAATCTTGAAGCGAAAACTCTCTCTGTTCAGACTAAGCAGAATAAGAATAAAGCTGTTTGCGATGATAACGGCTGTTCTTGTTGTGTTCATGGCATTGATTGCCGTGTTCAGCACTCCCCTGCTTTTCAGAGTTTTTTCGTTCCACACATACAGAACAATGAATTCAGCTGCTGAAAAAGTAAACGCCTGCGACCCCGGGTCGGCAACATACTATTTTGACCTTTACTCGATAGCAAGCGATTACAACATCGATATAGAGCTTATCAATCCTGACGGTTCGGTTTCCTATTCGTCAGGAAGCGGCTCTACCGTTTACGGAAGCGACCATTTCTCAACCGACGGTTCAAATTCGCTTTTCTCCACACTTGCTCCGGTTAATGACCGCAGCTATGCGGCAAAAAGCGATAACTTTAAAATAATGAAGCAATTCATTGCCAATACAGAATATTTTGTTTTCAACAGTCCGATAGATTCCGGAGAAACTCTCTATGTTTATTCCGAAGTTGCCGATGTTGATAACATCGTTGAAGTTTCCGGCAACGCATATTCATTAATAAGCATCTTGATGATAATCATCATGTCGCTCTTTTTCTATCTGCTTGTTGCAAAATTCACAAAGCCGCTTGTTGAAATGAACGATATAACAAAAGATATGGCGGCATTGAATTTTGAACGCAAGTGCAATAACTACGGAAAAGACGAAATCGGTGAGCTCGGTTCAAGCATCAATACTCTTTCAACAACGCTTGATGCAACTCTCATGGACCTTAAGGATAAAAACGCCCGTCTTGAAAAAGATATCGAAAAGCGTCATCAGCTTGATAATGCAAGAAAATCATTTATAAACAATGTTTCGCATGAGCTCAAAACACCCATCGCAATTATTTCCGGTTATGCAGAGGGTCTTTGCGAAGGAATCAGCGACGACCCCGAGGTAATCAAAGAATATTGCCAGATAATCAATGATGAAAGTCAGAAGATGAATTCTCTTGTCGTTGAGCTTCTTGAGCTTTCAAAGCTTGAAAGCCAGGTTCAGAACTTTGAACCCGCTTATTTTGATTTGGGTGCAAAAATATTTTCTCTTCTCAACCATCTTTCTCTTCAGTTTGAGAGAAACGGAATAACTGTTATCAACAACATTCCGTCCTCGCTGAAATGCTATGCACAGGAAGATAAGATTGAAATTGTTCTTAAAAATTACATTACAAATGCTGTTTCGCATTGCACAAAAGAAAAACAAATTGTTATCGGAAGCAGGGATTTGGGCGATACTGTTGAAATTACGGTTTTCAACACCGGCGATAATATTTCCGAACACGACCTTCCCGAGCTTTGGGACAGCTTTTACAGAGCCGATAAATCTCACGGAAGAAGCGAAAACCGCTTCGGTCTCGGTCTTTCCATTGTTAAAAGCATAATGGAAAGTCACAAGTGCAACTACGGAGTTGCAAACACGGAAAACGGCGTTGTTTTCAGATTTGAAGTTTCAAAGGATTCAAGCTACTATGACGGTAAAAAATAAATCGCTGCTTTTAAAATTAATATGCGTTGCAATCTGTGCGGCTATGCTCTGCACGGCATTCTGTTCGTGTGCCAAAAAAGAAGAAACGGGTGTTCGGACCGTTAAAGCCGACGCCGGCAGAAACGCAATAACCAATCTTGATGCGGATTATTCGCTCCATTATGCGGAAAGCTCCGATTCATTTACCGAAAAGGCCGCATCATCGGGTCTTATTGAAATGCATATAGATGCCGAAACAAATTCTTTTTGCATCACCAAAGGATGTCTGCACATCCGTCGCAATCATTTCTCCGTTTTCATCATAGGCAATCGCCCGGAGCGTTCCCTTGCGGTATGGAATCTTCCAATCACCGGTCAGTTTCTCCC
>JAZSDF010000016.1:0-6167 GCA_045531035.1 Acutalibacteraceae bacterium
CCAAAGAACGGCTCTGTCAATCCATTCTCTAGGTGCGTATTCGGGAAGAAACACCTGTTGCCACACTAAACCTTGTTTTCGTGTGTAATCGTGATATATGCCATCATAATCATTGAGTATCTGAGAACAGCTCATATATGCCGAAGCAGCAACAGCACTTCGTCCCGTGCCTCTGCTTATTACCTTTGCTTCAAGGTGGTATATTGCCAATAAATATCATCGTCCTCTCTTTGTTTTGTTTCTTTTCGCAAAAAGAAAATGAGTGTCGCATAAACGATACTCATAGCTGCGACAAAACTGCCGGTGGCAGATTTTCGCAGACAGACGGTGTGCTGTGTGAAAATAACCGTCTGTGCGGACAATGACAGCGAATTGGAATAAATGCTCATTGTCCGTAGGCTTCCGCAGAAGCCTTATCCGCCTCGCAGAGCGCACGACCACCGCTTGCCGTTCGGCAAGTGGTGAGTAAGTGCGCCCTTCGGGATAAAAAAGAATGAGCGTCCCGGTTTCCCGAAACGCTCTGATTGTTATGTCCGTTTTAATATGTTGCACAGATAGCTCTCCAACTCGTCAAGGCTCATTGAAACTGACTGAGGAAAAGCCTTTTCAAGAATCGCACCTTCCTGAATAAGCCTTCGTGTTCGTGCTTTGCGTTCCTTTACTCTGTCTCTTGCCTGTGCTTCTTCAAGTCTGTGCTTTGCCTGCAACAGTTTTTTCTCGTTTTCGTTCATTTTGTACTCCTTTATACTGAAAATTTGATTATTTGGTATCAACTGTATCGGTTTTGATATCGAAAAAACATAAAAGCAGTACCGCTTTATGTTTTGCTCCATAATGACGGAGAAAACAGCAGCGGATACTGCTTGTTTTGGTATCATAATAAATTTTTCGGTATCATTTCAGGTTGTATCGGTATCAAAAGCTGTCGGCAAAATCCAATGCCGCATCGCTTACCGAAGATTCGGATTTTTCTTCTTGTTCCGTTTTTTTCGGTTGCTGTAACAACTCAATAAGACTGCCGAGTGATGCAGAAGAAGAATTTTTACATAATCCCGTTTCTATCGTTTGCAGTATCCTGTTCAAAAAAGCATCTTCTTTTTCCCGTGTTTCAAGATAGGGGTCGTTGGATAATTTCTGTTCTCTCTCGAAATATTCGCATAACGCACAGATAACAGCTTTGCTGTATGATTTGTATTTCTTTCTGTCCATACTTTGAAGATACTCCCAAGCCTTTCTGTCTGCCTCGTTTTTTAGGTTGAACCGTATATTGGTGCTTACTGTTTTCTTCATAAAGTATCACCGCTTCTGCGAAGTTTTTTCAAAGATAACTGCTCATATCCTTTTGCGGTTGCACAGATGTCATCATTGATTATCACTCGGCTTTTATCGTAATCGGTAAAGTTCTTGATTATGCACCCGCCGCCACCGACAACAAACAGCCTCATAAGTTCGGGATCGTATTCGTGTTCACGGAGTATTCTGAAAATACCCTGTGCATATTCTTCCGCTGTGCTTCGGATTGCAGATAAATATTTTTCAGCAATATCTGCCGTTCCGGTTCTCAACACTCTTTCAATAACGGAATCATCTAATCTGACACCGAATTGCCTCATAATGTTTTCTCTAATTGCAAGAGAGCATTGATTTGTTCCGTATTTCTCGGTGAAACACTTTTTCTCTGTCGGCTGACACTCATTGATATACATAACGTTCATTGTGCCGTTGCCTATATCCGCAAGCATATTTGTTCCTTTGAAGCAATGGAGCTTGTCGGAAACAGCAGCAAAGCCTTGAGGGAATATGTCCGCACCTGCAAAATCAATGTGGTAGTCAACATTGCGAAAACTGAAATCCGCAAATTTGTTTTGAAGAAGATATTTCTTGAACGCTTCTTTTTGCTCTCCGACCCAAGTCAGAGGTAAACCTGCCGCAATGTGAACCGTTGCAACGGTTTTGTTCCGAACAATCAGTTCTCTTGCAATAGCGGCAAGTGTCAGAACATAATAGTCTTCATCAGCCATCTTGTCGGACTTGAACTCCTTGTGTTCTTCACCGATGATATAGTATTTGCCGTCATAGATTAACAGATTGTTTTTGAAGGTCGGCTCTTTGTCATAAACCGCAACTCCTGTTTTAAAACAACTGTGTGCCGTTTTGATGTTTCCATATCCGTGGTCGATTCCTATTACTGTAATTTCATTTCTTAATAAATTCATAATTTAAATTTCCTTCCTTAATTAAAATTTTGACATAAAAAAGCGAGCCGAAATCGTGTCGGCTCGCTGAAATAAAATTTATTCGTTATTTGATTTTTCTTTGTTTCTTCTGGCTTCATTTCGTATCCGCTGTCCTTTGATATGTCCTTCATATCGGCACTCGTCGCAGCAGTACTTTGCATCAGACCTTGTTGCAGTAAATGTTTCACCGCAGTTTTCGCAAGAAATTTCACGGCTTCGTTCTTTTGCGGCTTCCTGCCGGTAATACTTTGCTCTGCAATTCGGATTGCAAAACAACGCATATGAGCGTGTGGTTTCAAAGGTTTCTCCGCAGCATTTACAAGTTATTTCAAAAAGCTGTCCCTTAACACGGGTTCCTTCTTTGAGTTGCTTGTATCTTTCACGGTTTTTAATACGGTGTCTGCGTAGTGTTTCCTGCCGCTTTATTTCATCGGGTGTCAGTTCAGGTTCGGGCAAATCAAAATGTCCGATGAAATTCAGATAAATCTCAACTTCCTGAGTTCGTTCTCCGTCAACTCTTTCGGGTGCGTGGACAATGATTTTGTCAATAAACTCGTTTATCATCATTGTTGTAAGTTCGGAAAAGTCCGTGTATTTCTTTGCCAATGCAATAAACTTCTCGGCCCTGTCAGTATCTTCATTGAAAGAGGAAAGCAGTTTATCCGCTTCATCAACAGAGATTTGGAGTGATTTCTGCTCGGCTTCATATTCTGACATCAGACTGTCAAAGCGTTCTTCAGATATTTTGTCCGTTGCAAAGGATTCATAAAGTTTTTTGATGATATTATCAAGCTCTGTAATCCGCTTGTGTTCCTTGTTAAGTTTTCTTTTGATTTCCTTTGCCGCTTCTGCCTGACGAAGCTGAGAAGCATTCCGTACCTTTTCAATGAATTCTTCTTGGTTGCTTATTGCAAGTGCGCTTATGGTTCGTATGGTGTCGAGAATAAGGGTGCGTAAGTTTTTGGTAGTTATATAGTGTCCCGTACAGGCTTTGTATCTCTTTTGTCGGGAAAGTGTATATGTTGAGCAGTCAAAGAAATCTGAAGGGTAGAAGTTGTTTTCTTTACCGCCTCTGGAACGGTGGTTATACATCTTTTCGCCGCAGTCGGCACAGAACACAAGTCCCGTAAGAGGATTTGCTTCTCCGAAGGTATCAATACGCCTCGGTGTTTTTCTTAACTTCTGTGCAAGCTCCCACGTTTCTTTATCAACGATAGCTTCGTGTGTGTTTTCAAATATCAGCCAATTTTCTTCCGGGTTTTTAACAGTATGCTTGTCCTTGTATGAAAGCTTATGATAACGGAAATTTACCGTGTGTCCCATATATTCGGGTTTTGAAATAATTTGACCTACAATAAAGCCGCTCCAGTTATACGGGTTCGGAAATTCCTCTTTGCTTTTCCATAAACCGATTTTTCTTTTGGCAAAATAGACGGCAGGGGTTTCAACCTTATCTTCAAACAGAATACGGGCGATTTCATAAGGTCCGAAACCGTCAATGGTTAATCTGAAAATTCTGCGTACAACCTCTGCCGCTTCTTCGTCAATCAGCCAGTGATATTTATCGTTCGGGTCTTTCTTGTATCCGTATATCGCACTGTTTGATGTCGGTTTACCCGATTCACCCTTGACCTTTATAGCTGCACGTTGTTTTTTACTCAAATCCCTCAGATACCATTCATTCATAATATTGAGGAACGGGGCAAACTCGTTGCTGTTAAGGTCATCGCTGTCAACATTGTTTGCAACTGCAACAAAGTGAACTCCGTACTGTCTGAACATAACTTCGGTGTAAAAACCTGTTTGCAGATAATCTCTGCCTATTCGTGACATATCCTTAACGATAATGTGAGCAACCTTTCCTGCTTCAACATCGGCAATCAGCCTTTTCCAAGCAGGTCGCTCAAAATTACCGCCCGAATATCCGTCATCCGTATAGTGGATGCAATTATCGTACCCTTGCTGCTCTGCATAGCCTTCGAGGTACTTTTTTTGATTCACAATCGAGTTGCTGTCACCGGTCAACTCGTCATCACGGGAAAGTCTTTCGTATAACGCCGTGATTTTTCCTTCAGTCTGTTTCAATGCCATAGTCAGGCACTCCTTTCAGACTGTCGGCTCATTTGCGGTAATTCCATTATACCACACTTTTCGCCGTTTTCCAGTACTTCATTGCGAACAATTCGTAAAATTTTATCTTCCATAGTTTCGTTACCCGTATCGTTATACACAACCTTCACTTTAAATGTCGTTGCACCGATACGGCGGGTTATATATGAATAATTATTGTCTACTTTGGTTTTATCCAAATTAAATTTACCTCCTATTGCGATTTTTATTGATATAGAGTATAATGCGGTTAGTTCCGTTTGCTGTAATCTGCTGTCAGATATATCAGCAGTTATTATTCAATGTCTTATTCAAAAGAATTCAGCCTCCGAAAAGCAAGGCTAATCAAAGGCTGATTCGTTGTGGTGTCTTAAATTAATGTGTCTTACGATTGATTGATACAATGGCATCACTTCTCCTTCCTTCAGTATTGAGAGTAATATACAAAACGGCAAAATATATTACCCCCTCACTTATAGGAGAAAATCGGTATGGTTATCGGAACTGTTTTCGTGAATTTACTTTGAATTTTATTTTAACTTTCTGTTAAGGAGGCGACAAGCGATGATTTCGGAAGATTACGAATATGACGAAAGCCGTATAACCGAAGATGAATCCGGTGATTCAGACGAACAAATACGCCGAAGGCTTGTCGAAGAACAGACCTTGGTGGAAGAGCTTGAAGCGGATGCGGAAGAAAACCCGTTTGAGGAAGATGAAGAAGAAAGCGAAGAATCCGAACGGAAGAAGCTGAAACGGGAAATACAGGCAGAAGCACTTGCACGACTTGAATCAGCGGCAAGAACGGTCAGCGATTTTGAAAATGTTATCGCTTGGTGGGACAGACTTGATGCTAACCGTGAACGCAGAGAACGGTATCACGAATTAAGCAGAAGCGGTGATGACATTCCTTTTGACTACGGTGTTTCAATAAATGAATTGTTCTTTCCCGATACTCTTAACAATGTTTTGGAAAAGCAGCTTCGCAAGGGTGATTTTATTGACGATATATTTTACTGTCCGTATGACATACATGAGCTTGTAACTGAAGATTACTTATCTAAAATATTTTACGGTTTGAAAGAAGAATAGAAAGAATTGCTGTTCCTTTGTGCGGTAAGGTTATTCAGTTCGGTAAGAATTGCCGCAATAAGGGGACAAACAGACAGAAACATACGCAAAGTCCGTGCAACAATGCTCCGAAAGATAAGGAAAGAAATGTATGCGGCACTTCTGAAAAAAGAGGATAAAAAGAAAGACAGTCTGACATTACTTGAAAAACAGTTTATGAAAGACTATGTGAAAGAATTGGAGAAAAAACAATGAAGAAACTAATAGAAAACGCTAGTTCCGTATGGGTGAAATACAGCGAATATGAATGGAAGAAAGCAGAAAACGGAAAACTGTATCTGACTCCGACCAAAACGGCAAAGCCTTCGATTTACGACCCGCTGAAAGAATACCGTCAGTTTGTTCTTGAAGCGATAAACATAGGTCGGATGGGTATGAGTAAGAAACCCGATGAAGAAATACAGAAAGCGATTAAAGAGTTTGTAACAAAATACGGTTTATTCGGACTTATGACTGCATTGCCCACAACACCTGATTTTATGGAATACAACGCAGTATATTTACCGAAAAACCAATTTATAAAAAAAGAAACAATGTCAACCGAAGATTATCTTGCGTTATTCTTTCCGTTTGATGAATTGGATGTTATCAAGCGTGGAGTAGAATCAATATGGAACATTGCGAATGACCGTGAAATGATGGCATTGGCTATGACTATGACAGACAAGCCTATGGCGGTCAGTATGAGTT
>JAZSDF010000073.1:0-6529 GCA_045531035.1 Acutalibacteraceae bacterium
CCGAGACCTGCAAAAAGAAGAGTTGCGGAAACGCTCAGACCGGTAAGTGCGGGAACAAGAACCGTTGCGCCGAACATAGCAAACATGTGCTGAACACCGAGCACACCCATTCTGGGATAACCAAGCTGTTTTGCATCATAGATGCCTTCGCCGACATCAAATTTTTTCTTTGACATTTTCTAACCTCCAATGTTTTATTTTCACTTAAAACTTTACCATATTATGAACAATTTGTAAAGTGCTTTTCCGACAAGGTTTTATTCAATTGTTTCATATAATACAAGTTCCGAAGAAAGCGATGCGGGAATATAAATATCTATTCCCTTTAATATTATTTCATATCCGTTTGCGGTAAAACAAGTGCCGTTATTATCAAGAGTTATTCTATAGGACATTCCCAAATTTATTCCTTTCGGAACTATATTCAGTCTGTCTGTTTTTGAACCTGACATCGCAAAAACCGTAATTGCGCCTTTTCTTCTGTCTGATGATGATATTTCAAGAACCGAATATCCGTTTTCAAGCGTTTTTGCGGTTTCGGGTGTGTGATGATAAACCTTTGAATCGGGAAGGAATTTTCTGATGAAATCCTTATATATATCTACGCTGTGACGGACAAAATCCATCTGAACGGAATTGATTTGCGCAGTTGCGGGAGAAACAACATTCAGCGACATATGACCGAGCATGCAGTTTCTCATATGTAAATCGAGCGAACCGTTTTCATGGCAACCCATTCCCGCAAAAAGACGGTCAACTCTTTCAGGAGGAAGCGCCATTGTCATGCCGTTTGTTACGGCAACGGAACGAGGAGGTTTCTGCCAGTCCGACACCCATGAATGGTTAAAGTTTTTCATCATGCCGAGGTCCGTCCGTGCACCGCCGCCTGCACAGTTTTCAAATATCACATCGGGAAAGCGGCGTTTGAGTCTGCGGTACATATCGTAAACCGCTTGAATATGACGGATATTTGTACATTCACCGTTTCTCATTGTAAAATAATCTCTGAAAGAAACGTTATGGTCAACACGGAGCAAATCAAGTTTATATTCGGAAATTATGCGCACAAGCTCGTTTTCCGCCCATTCCGCCGCCTCGGGAATACTGAAATCCATAAGATTTCCGCTTTTGTTTCCGATTATTGTTTCGCTTCGCCATTCGGGATGCTTTTCAAAAACTTCACTTCTGAATCCGAGCGTTTCGATATCAACCCACAGACCGAATTTCAGTCCCTTTTTATGGCAATAATCTCTTACCTCATCTATTCCGTTCGGATAACGGTCGGAATCCGGAATATTTTTTCCGTTATGTTCACTCCAGCGGTTTTCTTCGTTCGGAGGACACATCCATCCCGCATCAACGATAAAGACTTCCGCACCCATCTGCACAAATTGGTCGATAAACGCCTTTGAGGTTTCAACGGACATATCGTGCTCTGCGCCCATTCCTGCACCCACATAGCAAGCAGAAGGATCCGCGCAGGGAGAATTAAGAACGGATTTTCTGATGTGACTGTGCATTTCGTTGACCGCCTCATCAAGACCGCCCGAAATAATTCCAACATGAATCTCGGGAGAAACAAAGGTTTCGTGAGGTTTGATTGCAATCATCGGACTGTGTGACGTTATTTCAGCTTTAAATGAAAGGGAACTGAAATTTCTTTCGGTTGAAGCATTGAGGTCTGCGGTAAATCTGCAGCCTCCGCTCCACCCTGTCTGATAAAAATACATTTTTCCCGTTATGTTGTTGCGGAGAAAATACAAAGGATGTCCGAATCTGTCACGGCCGAAACGGTAATTGACCGAGTGAACTCCGGGAGTCAGGTAATGCCAGGCGAATTCTCCTTCTCTGCCCCAGTTGTCATTATCGAAATAACCTGCAGAATAGAGCTTTTCAATATCATTTTCTTCTGTAAGCTGTGCTCTTTCCATCGTTTCAAGACCGCCCGATATAAGCGAAAGACGGTTAAGGTTCATCGGCTTGTCGGAAAGATTTTCAATTTCAATAAAGCGGATAAACATCTGCGTGCCGTCAAGATTGGTGTGAATATTGATTCTCACGGGTTTTATTTCGCTTTCGAGAGTCAGTATTGCCTGAACGGAATTTTCCGTTTCGAGAGCCTGAAAATCAACAAATTTCAAGCCGTAGTCGATACATTGACCGTCGATTTCGATGTTGAAGGCTGATGGCTCATGAAAATGCAGAGGATTGAGTCTTGAAGGGTAATTTGAAAGAACATTCAGAGGATATCCCGCCGCATTGCTTCCCGAAGCAAGAAGAACCCCGCTTGCAAAGGTTTCCTCATAAACGGCAAGTCCGCTTCTGTAACTGAAAACAGGGGTTCCCCCCGCCTGATAATATACATCAAAAAATTCGCTCATCGTTTCAGCGCCTTTCATCTGTGATAACTCAATATTAATTATTTTCAAGGATTTTGTCAACAAAAAAACCTCTCCCGAAGGAGAGGATTAATATTACCAATTATACATCTGCTCGGGATTCCTGAAGATATCCTCAAGTCTGTTGATAAAGGGAACAAGGTCGCCGAAGTCACAGGCTCTGTGATCAAAAACAAGGTCGATGGGCATTTCATTGCCGACAACAATGATATCATTGCCGTTTTCATCCTGCTTGACAACAGGTTTCTTGTTAACCGCACCGATGCAGGCAACGAAAACCTGGGGAGGAATGATTGAAAGAAGAGCAACTCTTCCGGGGATTCCTCTTGTTACGGAACCGATATTTGAAACTGTAACCGTACCCTGCTCGATATCGTATTTTGTGAGTCTGTCCTTTTCGGGAATCTTGTTGTATTCCTTCTTTGCCTTGCCGGAAAGAGTCTTGACTCTGTGCTTACCCGTTTTTGAACCGATAAGACGCTGAAGAACCTGAATAATTTTGCCTTTCTTGAGCTTCTTGAGGGTGTCGTGCATTGAAACGGAGAACATAACCTCATTGAGGTCTGTATTTCCGATTCTTCTGCCAACGTCAGCTATGTATTCGGTGAGTTCAACAAGATTCTTGTTGCCGATATCGTGAAGATTGAGGGTCATCATTTCGCCGTTGGGAAGAATCCATGTCATCGAAACGTGAATTTCGTCAAACTCTGTAATTTTACCTCTAACAAGCTTGCGGTTGAAATCGATATGTGCATTAAGGCAGGGTGCTGCCTTGAAAGCCTCGGAAAGCGCTTTGAGCATAATTGTGTTAACTGTGATTTTAACGGGGAATTTGCCCGAAGCGTTAAGCTCCTTGACAACCTCTAAAAACCTTGAAACCTCAGGCTCATATATATAAGAAATATGAGGAATGGTTTCCCAGCTTTCGGAGGTCATGTTGGCAACGATTTTTCTCTGTATGCCGAAATGCGTTTCTTTGGTAACTTTCATCGTCTTCGTCCTCCTTAGACTTTATACAAGGTAATATTATCATATTGTTACTTTTTTATTTTTCCGATTCAGAATTAATGTAAATTTAATAAATTATGTTTTCCTCTTCACAAATCAAGTTTTGTATGATAAAATATTATGACTAAAAACTAAGGAATGACGAAATGAAAAAACTTTTTGTTTATCTTAAAGGAAGCAGGCTTCAATGCGTGCTTGCTCCCATGTTCAAAATGTTTGAAGCCATACTTGAACTTTTTGTACCTCTTGTTGTGGCATCGGTTATTGACAAGGGAATAGGCAATTCCGATGAAAAATATATTGTGACGATGTGCGGTGTGCTTATTTTACTCGGTGCGGTAGGTCTTGCTTTCTCAATTACAGCACAGTATTTTTCCGCAAAGGCATCAACAGCTTTTGCAAAAAGACTCAAACACGCTCTTTTCTCTCACATTGGCAGACTTTCCCACGAAAAGCTTGATAAGGTCGGAACATCAACCCTCATAACACGCATGACAAGTGACATGGACAGCGTTCAGAACGGTCTGAATCTGACCTTGCGTCTGCTTCTGCGTTCGCCGTTTGTTGTTATCGGTGCAATGGTTATGGCATTTACGGTTGATGTCAAATCGGCGGTTACGTTTGTCGTTGTCATTCCCTCACTTTCGGTTGTTGTTTTCGGAATAATGTTCTTCTGTATTCCGCTTTATAAAAAAGTCCGCGTTGCTCTTGATAAAGTTCTCTGCACCGCAAGAGAGAGCCTTACGGGCGCAAGAGTGATAAGAGCTTTTTGCAAAGAAGAAGAACAGGTTGAAGAATTCAAAGAACGCAACGATGCTCTGACCGTTATTCAGGAATACACGGGCAGAATTTCCGCACTCATGAATCCCCTCACCTGCGTTATCATCAATATCGGTATCGCCGTTCTGATTTATGTCGGTGCAATCCGTGTTGAAACGGGAATAATCACTCAGGGTGCTGTTGTTGCACTTTATAACTATATGTCGCAGATTCTTGTTGAGCTTGTAAAATTTGCAAATCTCATTATAAATATTACGAAATCCGTTGCATGTGCAGGAAGAATAAGTTCTGTTCTTGAACTTGAAACCGAGGACGGACACAAAGGCGATTCTCATATCAATGAAAATGCCGAAAACATTGTGGAATTTGACAATGTTTCGTTTGCATATGCAGGTTCGGGCGAAAATTCGCTTGAAAATATTTCTTTCTCCGTCAAAAAAGGAGAAACAGTCGGCATAATCGGTTCAACGGGTTCGGGTAAAACAACGCTCGTTAATCTTATCCCCGCTTTCTACAAAGCGACTTCGGGCAAAGTTCTTTTAGGCGGTAACGATGTAAATGATATTCCTCTCGAAAAAATCCGTGAAAGAATCGCCGTTGTGCCGCAGAAATCCGTTCTGTTTAAGGGAACGGTCAGAAGCAATATGCTCTGGGGCAATCCCGATGCAACCGATGACGAAATAAACAACGCACTTGCTCTTGCTCAGGCTTCGGATTTCATTGCCGAAAAACAAGGACTTGATACACCTGTTGAACAAGGCGGAAGAAACTTCTCGGGCGGTCAGCGTCAGAGACTTTCCGTTGCCCGTGCACTTATTAAAAATGCGGATATTCTTATTCTTGACGACAGTTCAAGCGCACTCGACTATGCAACAGACGCCGCAATGCGACGTGCAATTACCGAAAATCAAGGCGAAAAGGCAGTTTTCATCGTTTCGCAGAGAACATCTTCAATCATGCATGCCGATAAAATAATTGTTCTTGACGACGGTATTGCTTCGGTAGGCACACACAAGGAACTCCTTGAAAATAACGCTGTTTACAGAGAAATACATCTCTCGCAGTTTGACGGGGAGGAAAGCGCATGAAAACGAAAATGAATAAAGGCACAGTCAGAAAAGTGCTTTTCTATGTCGGCAGATACAAAATCCATCTCTTTGTTTCAATTTTTCTGGCAGCAATGAGCGTTGCCTCAAGCCTCTATATTCCCGTGCTTGCGGGCAAAGCAATCGACGAAATTGTCGCACCCGGCAAGGTGAATTTTGAGGCACTTCTCCCCTTCCTATATAAAATCGGTATTCTCGCCCTCGCAACGGGTCTTGCTCAATGGATAATGAATACTCTCAACAACCGCATCACTTTCAGGGTTGTCAGAGATATCCGCAATGCCGCAATGGAGAAAATTCAGGTTCTGCCGTTAAGCTATATTGATTCAAAACCGACTGGCGATACCGTAAGCCGTATCATTTCCGATGCAGACCAGTTTGCAGACGGTCTTCTCATGGGCTTTACGCAGTTTTTCACGGGCGTTATCACAATTCTCGGCACACTCGGATTTATGTTGACAATAAACTATAAAATTGCGATTGTTGTCGTTATTCTCACTCCGCTTTCACTTTTTGTTGCAAGATTCATCGCAAAGAGAACATTTTCAATGTTCAAGCTCCAGTCGCAGACAAGAGGGGAGCAGACCGCGTTTGTTGAGGAAACTGTCGGCAACGCCAAAATTGTTTCCGCTTTTTCAAGAGAAGAAAACACGCTTGAGGAATTCGACGAAATCAACGAGCGTTATGAAAAATTCTCACTCAAAGCAATATTCTTTTCGTCAATCACCAATCCTTCAACAAGGTTTGTTAACAGCATGGTTTATGCAGCTGTCGGTCTTACCGGCGCTCTTGCGGCGGTCAATGGCTCAATAACTGTTGGCGGGCTTTCATGTTTTCTCAGCTATGCCAATCAGTACACAAAGCCGTTCAACGAGATTTCGGGCGTTGTTGCGGAGCTTCAGAATGCCCTTGCATGCGCCGAAAGACTGTTTGAGCTTGTTGAGCAGAAGCCTCAGACTCCCGACTGCGAAAATGCGCATGAATTCTCATCGGTTGAAGGCAAAGTGACTCTTAATAATGTTGCGTTTTCGTATTCAAAAGAAAAAGAACTTATTAAAAATCTTAATCTTTCTGTTGAAAGCGGAAACAGAGTAGCAATAGTCGGCCCCACGGGCTGCGGAAAAACAACGCTTGTTAACCTGCTGATGCGTTTTTATGATGTTGATGAGGGCGAAATCAGCGTTGACGGCGTTAATATCAATAATGCGACAAGGAAGAGCCTTCGCAAAAGCTACG
>JAZSDF010000037.1:0-19890 GCA_045531035.1 Acutalibacteraceae bacterium
AAGCTTTTTAGCCTCTTCAATGGGCATTTCCGTGCTTGAAACTTCAAATGCAGAAAGAATGATTTCATTAACTCTGTTTTCAACTTTTGAAAGTTCTTCCGAAGTAAGAGCAGAGAAATGAGTGAAGTCAAATCTCATTGCGGTATCATTAACAAGCTGACCCGCCTGCTCAACATGAGAGCCAAGTGTTTCACGGAGTGCAGCCTGAAGAAGGTGTGCTGCGGTGTGATTTCTCATTGTTTTTTCGCGTTTGCAGGAATCAATTGAAGCCGAAACGTTGTCACCGACCGAAATCGAATCTCCTTCAACAAGCTTACCGATGTGAAGAACAATTCCGTCGGGAGTTTTATTTGTTGCGGTAACTTCAAAAACTGCACCGGCTTCAGTCTTAATCAAACCGGTATCCCCTGCCTGACCGCCGCTTTCACCGTAAAAAGCGGTTTTATCAAGAACAATAACTGCATCTGAATCTGCAGAAACAAAATCTGCTCTTTCTCCGTTAATAATCAATGCTTTGACTATTGAAGAGCTTGAATAATTCGTATAACCAAGAAATTCTGTTGTTTCAATATCCTTAAGTGATGCCTGTCCGCCCTTCCAAGCCTCTGCACCCGCATCCTTGCGTGCAGCTCTTGCAGCAGCTCTGCTTTCGGCATAGAGACGCTTGTATTCATCAATATCAACGCTCATACCTCTTTCTTCAAGAAGCTCTTTTGTAAGGTCGATGGGGAAACCGAAGGTATCCTGAAGTTTGAAAGCATCTGCGCCACTGAGAACCTTTGAATCCATATTTTCAATTATATTTTCAAGAAGGCTGAGACCTGTATCGATTGTCTTGTTAAAGCTTTCTTCCTCTGCCTTGATAACTTTAACAATAAGATCACGCTTTTCAACAAGGTTGGGATAAGCATTTGCATTTTCCTTGATAACCGTTTCGCACACATCCGAAAGGAATGTACCCTGAATACCGAGAAGTCTTCCGTGACGAGCCGCTCTTCTGAGAAGACGGCGGAGAACATATCCCCTGCCTTCGTTTGAAGGCATAACACCGTCACCGATCATAAATGTTGTGCTTCTTATATGGTCGGTTATAACACGGAGAGAAATATCGTTCTTTTCATTTTCATGATACTTGATACCTGAGATTTTCATAACATGCTTCATTATATTCTGAACGGTATCAACTTCAAAGATATTATCAACATCCTGCATAATGCAGGCAAGTCTTTCAAGACCCATACCTGTATCAATGTTACAGCTCTTGAGTCTTGTGTAATTTCCGTTGCCGTCATTTTCAAACTGAGTAAAAACAAGGTTCCAGAATTCAATATATCGGTCACATTCGCAACCTACTTTACAATCAGGTGAACCGCAACCGTATTTTTCGCCTCTGTCGAAATAAAGCTCTGAACAAGGACCGCAAGGACCTGCACCATGTTCCCAAAAGTTGTCAGCCTTACCGAATCTAACCATATGGTCTTCGGGGATACCGACTTCTTTTGTCCAAATATCAAAAGCTTCATCGTCTTCTTCATAAACGCTGATATAAATTCTGTCGGCCGGCATTTCCATAACCTTTGTGCAGAATTCCCATGCCCAACGGGTTGCATCATGCTTAAAATAGTCACCAAACGAGAAATTGCCGAGCATTTCAAAGTAAGTGCCATGACGAGCGGTAATACCAACACTTTCAATATCGGGAGTACGAATACATTTCTGACATGTTGTAACTCTGTTACGGGGAGGTGTGAGTTCACCTGTAAAATACTTTTTAAGAGGTGCCATACCTGCATTGATAAGAAGAAGACTTTTGTCTCCCTGAGGTACAAGAGAAAAACTCGGCATCCTCAAATGATCTTTTGATTCAAAGAATGAAAGATACTTTTCTCTGATTTCGTTAAGTCCCATCCAATTCATAATAAAAATCCTCCTATTTTTTTGGATATTAATATTCAAAAGTAATTAAAACCTAAAAAAAGGTGCAGTTTTACAATTCGGTTATGGGACGGCTTTCGCCGCGGTACCACCCAAATTGTGCAACTGCACCACTCAATTCCTTTAACGCAGGCAACGCCGTATCTCATCGAAACGGAGCTCAAAGGCGGCCTTTTATTATACTTTGCACATCGGTTATTTCAGCCATGTAACCGACTCTCTGTGAGCTGATAATAAATTCTTCCTTATCTTCGCTTAAATATGAAATTATACGCCCTCTTCTTCAAGATTGCTCATTGCAACCCATCCGTACTGGCCGTTGTATCTTATCTTAACCCACTTGTTGCCGTTATCAGCTCTCTTGGTGTCATATGCTCTGACAGTATCTCCGTATTCAAGCTCGCCAATCTTTTCAAAATCAGCACCGGCACCGTCTCTGACATTTGCGCCTGTATCCGAAATAACGGTATAGCTGTCATAGGTTGTTGATGAACTTGTTATATCTTCAACATTATTGTCGGGAGCAACAGGATCAACTGAAATGTTTACACCAGCAAATGAGGAAACAGCATCACCGAGGAGAATCACACCCCATGTGCCGCCCTTACAAGCAATATAGACGCCGTTTTTACCGGGCATAATGTTTGAATATTCAAAAGGTACAACAATATCATTTTCAAGATTTATTATACCCATCATACCGTTTTTCTTAACAGCTATATGACCGTCCGTAACAGGTCTGCAGTAATCACTTCCGGCATAGTCGAGTGCGGAAGGATACTCATTTACCGCTTCATATTCATAAGGAATTACTTTTTTATCTCTTTCCTTATTAACATAACCCCATTTACCGTCTTTTCTTGCAGCTGCATAGCCTTCAAAATAGCGGTCACGCTCTTCATATGACTTATCGCCGAGTGTCTCATTATTAAGAGTATGATCAAGGTGCGGCGTATCGGAAACAGAAACATTACCGTTTGTAACAGTAAACTGATATTCCTGAGTACCTATAATCACAAGGCTGTGATAAATACCGCTGTCGGAATAATCTCTGCCTGTACGGCAATGTCTGAAACCATCATAGTTAGGCTGAAGAATAACATTTCCCTGATAGTCAAGCAAACCGTATTTACCGGTTGAAACAGACTTGAAAGAAAGACAGTTTTCATCAAGATAAGTTATTTCCGAACATTCTGCAAAACCGCCTGCACGCCAATCATATCCCGTACCGAGAGTATCAACAGCGTTTGAACCGGCAGGAGGTGTATCAGGTTTATCTTTACCGATGTTGGAAACTGCAACACAAATTACAATCAAAACAACAACACAAGCACAAACAATTCCGATAAACTTAGGATTAAGCTTTATATTTAACTTTTTCTTAGCGGATGCTTTGGGTGCTTCTTCATGATTTTTGTTATCGTAATTTGAGAAATTATCAACGGCTTCCTGAATTTTTTCATCGGAAACAAAAACAGGAACATCGATTTCACCCTGTTCTTCCTCAACAGATTCTTCAACTTTTTCCGGGGAAGGAACAGCTTCACCGTCAAGAATATCATTTATTCTCTGCTTGAATGAAACAAAATTGCTGTCATCGTTGACAACGGGAACAACAGGAACTTCGGGTTCTTCATTAACAGCTTCCGCAGGCACTTCGCTGACAGAAGTTTCAAATTCAGTAACAATTTCTTCTTTAGCCTCGGTTACTTTCTGAACGGATACGGTTTCTTCAGCCCGAACAGGTTCTGAAGGCTTTGAAGCTTCAAAAGCATCAATTGCATATATAAATATATCCCGGACATCCGAATTTTCAATCACAGTTCCGGTTGATGCACGCTGAAGGATTCGTGTAAGAACAGGAAGAGTACCGTTTTCTGCATTTGAACAATCAAGTTCAACGCTTGAAAGAAGAGTGGCTCTTGCTTTACCAAGCAAAGCATTTGCCGTACTCTCAGAAACGCCGAAAAACTTTGCAAGAATATTAACAGGCATGCCGTTATTATAATGAAGAACAATAGCTGCACGAAGTTCGGGTCTTAAATTGGAAATTGCCTCAAGAATCTTTTCGCTCGCTTCTTCATTATTAAATATTTCTTCCGAAAGAAACTCGGATGAATTTTCAACAGCACCTGCATCGGCATCTGCAAAAACAAATTTAACGCCTTCCTTGTAAACCAAAGCAACATTCTGTTTCATCCAGATTTCAAAAGCCTCAGGCTTTTTGAGTTTATCAATTGTGCAAAAAGCTTTTGCATACGCCTTTTTGGTAATCTCAAGAGCAGCAACACTGTCATCGGTTAATGTTGAAGCAAGAAAATACGATGCCTTCAAGGTTCTGGAATAGAGCTTAGCCATTGCATCGGTATCACCGTTAGCGGCAGCAGCAACATATTGAATAATATTTTCGCTCACTTATAATCCACTCCAATCAAATATATTGTCTGAAAAATAAACCAATTTACCCATTAAACATAATTATATTTGATTGTATACTATATTTGGTGATTTGTCAAGTGAAATAATAAACAATAAACCAATATATTGTAAAAAAACAGAAGCAACCGAAATTGCTTCTGTTTAATACATATTAAATAACAAGTTACGCTTCAGAAAAAGGTGTGCTCAGATGTGTGAGTCTGAAATTAATTGGTTCACGGTTACAGTTAAACCTATAAACACTCATTACAATTCCTATTGCGAAATAAATGCAAAGATTTGATGAACCACCCGCACTTAAAAAAGGAAGAGTGATTCCTATACACGGAAAAAGTTTCAGACACATACCAATATTAATTATAGTTTGCGAACCAATCATAAATGCCGTTCCGAAACAGAGCAGACTTCCGGAAAGATTTCTTGACTGTTTTCCGACGGAAATGATTCTGACAATTATAAAAACCATAACCGCAAGAAAACCTGCCGCTCCGACAAATCCGAGTTCTTCTCCTACAACGGTAAACACCATATCACTTTCGTTAACCGGAACACCCGTTGCCGACTGAGTATAAGTTCCCTTAAATAAACCGTCACCCCAAAACTGTCCCGAACCAATTGCATTCAATCCCCTCTGTTGTTGATAGATGAATTTTTCATAAACATCATCGCTCAATGAAGAAGGATAATAAATTGCAAGAATACGATATTTGTGAAAACTTGCGAGAAATTTTGTCCATATCAACGGTACAAATGCAACAGCAGCACCTATCGCAACAGCAAAATATCGAAGCTGTACACCCGAAACAAACATCATTCCAACAAAAATAAATGCAAATACCATTGCCGAACCAAGGTCGCCTGTAAGAATAACAACACCAATCGGAACTAAAGCATGAACGGTAAGAAGTAAAACATTTTTAATAGAGTTAATATCATCTTTAACTGCTTCAATATGAGCAGTTAAAGTTATCAAAAACCCTATTTTGGCTAATTCTGACGGCTGAAATCTGACAACAAGACCGCCGATATCTATAATTCTGAGCCAACATCTTGAATCTTCTCTTCCCGGTGCACCTTCACCGAAAGGAAATAAAATCAAAAGCAGCAACAGACAAAACCCACCTGCAAGAGGCCACAATCTGACAACAGCATCATAATCAAGAAATGAAATAATGACACACGCAATAATGCCTACAGAAGCGGCTGCTATCATAACAAGGCAGTCTCTGCTTATTAATGTTCCGTCTGCAATGGTTTCATTAAGTGTCGCACTATGCACCATAAGAACACCGAACGCAGTTGTGAAAACGCAAAGCAAAAAGAGAATAAGGTCGGTCTCTTTAAGCGCATATTTAATTATACTTTTTCTGCTCAAAGAATCACCGCCTTATCAAAATTCTCAATTATTACTTAATCTCATTAAAAAGGTCGAGATATGCATCAGTAATAACTGCACCGGCCTTAGGACCTGTTGAAACTATTTCTTCATTTTCAGTAAGATATGAACGCCAGTCATTGTCTGTAAGAAGATAACCGATCTGGTCGTTTGTGATACCGAACACAATAAGCTTTCTTTCTGTTGCATCGGCAAATGCAGTGTAATTCCACTCTGTACCGTCCCATGAATCCTCTGCACCGATTGCACCCCCGAAAGCAATTTCGGGAGCAAGTTCACCGGGAATAAGTGCAATTGCAAGATTTATACCGAGTTCTACATAAGCAACTTCGGTAGGAGTCTCATACGAGAGACCGTTCTTGACAACTGTGTTTGTGAGAAGACCGCCTCTTGCTGCAAGCTTAAAGATTGAATTATCAACAGGAACAAATACTTCCTTACATCTTATGCTGAGAATAGGGTCAATTTCAACGTCATTAGCTACTGAAGCAGCAAGTTCACCAAGAAGATATCCGTATGCAGCCATTCTGCCATAGCCCTCATCGTTGTTATACATTTTTGTATAAGTGGGGTCCGGTACAAGGTCATCGGGATAATCCGAAGTAATAGCAAGCTCAGCACCGAGAATAAGCATGAAGTTTGCATCTTCATTCTTATTGATATATTCTTCCATGAAATATGGATAGTCGCCTGTAACCATTGTTCCTGCCGCACCGTTACCAACACAATGAATAGGAAGGTTAACAATCCATGTTTCCTTTTCACCTGCTGCATCGGGAACAAAGCGGATTCTGTTAAGATTACCGTCAAACACTTCAGGAACACGCTTGTCTCTGATATATTCGGATGCATCTGCAGTTCCGAAATAAAGCTTACCTGTCTGCATATCATTTACAGCATCAATCATTGACTGAACAGATACTTCATAAAGGTTTTCCATAAATCCGGGATTTTTACCGCTGGGAAGTTCAAGACCGAGAAGGTTTCTGAACGACGATGTGAAAAGAGCTCCGACAATATCGCCGTTAAGACCGAATGTATCAACGCAGCTGTGCTGATGAAGTGCGGAAATATTTACACTTGTGATATTCCAGTTCTGTGAATCAGCATACTTCTGGAATTTCTCGCGGATAACCTTTACTTCATTGTTTGCAAGACCGAAAGTATCGATTGCAGCAAAAATGCTTATACCTCTGCCGTCGGAAATAGCAACTGTTCTGATTTTCTGGTCATCTCTTACTTCGTCTGCAAGCTTCTTTGTTACGGAAAGACTTCCGCCGACATAATGTTCTTCTTCAAGCTCTTTACCTGTCTTGATGGATGAGTTGTCATAACCAAGCTGCCAAACTGCATCTTCAGCGGGAACTTTTATAAATTCATCGGGAGAATGTCCTTCATAAAAATTCTCTGAAACATAGTCATCTTTGTCGATAAAACTGCGGGGTTCTACAATAAGATTTGTAATACCGCCTACAACCGCATCAAGAAGCTTGTCAACAAAACGATAGAAGCCTCTTTCGATGTCAGATGTAACTTCTGTTGCCGCATATGCGGGGATTGCGAATGCCGACATAAGAACGGCAAGTGAAAGAAGAATTGCTGTGAATTTCTTTGTCATAAAATTTAACCTCCGTTAATTTAATCCATATTTTTAAGCTCCATGTCACCGAAGCTGATTAGCTTTTTCTTGCGCATAAATTCGGAAACTCCAAGCGATATAAGCGCGGGTGCGATAAAATGCATTACAGCGATTTCAAGAATAACGACAACCGGGTCGTTCCCCTCTTCTGTCATGGAAGAGTAAGTCATAAACTGACCGACAAGACCCGATGTGCCCATTCCTGAGCCGGATGCATAACAAGTCATTTTTAAAAGTGCGGATGATATAGGACCGAGAACTGCACTTGCAACAATCGGAGGTACCCATATCTGCGGATGTTTAACAATATTTGGCATCTGAAGCATGGAAGTGCCTATACCTTGAGCAACAAGACCTCCAAGTTTATTTTCACGATAGCTTGCAACTGCAAAACCTATCATGTTAGCACTGCATCCGACAACAGCAGCACCGCCTGCAATACCGGATAAACCGAGAATAATTCCGAGAGCAGCAGAGCTTATGGGAAGAGTCAGACATACGCCCATAACAACCGATACAACAATACCCATAAGAATCGGCTGACGCTCCATACCCCAATTAATTATTTCTCCGATGTACGTTGTGACTCTTGATGCAGGAGGTCCAATAAAGAGACCTGCGGCACAGCCTGTTATAACCGAAACAGCAGGTGTGATTATTATGTCAAGCTTTGTTTTTCCGCCGACAAGCTTTCCTGCCTGAGTGGCAAAAAATGCACCGATAAATGCAGACAGAGGATCACCGGGTCCCGAATAAAGCATGCCGCCATCTGTAATAACGCTGCCCGCAATAATCTTTGAAGCAAACGCACCAACCATACCCGCTACCGCAGCTGAAACGCCCGTAAGCGGAGTAGTTTTATACTTAAAAGCCATTCCCGCACCGATTCCGGCACCGGTCAAAGACTTTGCTACAGCAGCAACGGCAATCAGATATGTTCCGATCTGATTATTTATAAATCCGCCTGCCTGTTCAAGAATTGTTCCGATTATAAGCGTTGCAAAAAGACCGAGAGCCATTCCCGAAAGTCCGTCAACAAATATGTAATTAAAAATATTTTTAATTTTATTCATTTTATTTCATCTCGTCCAAAAGAATATTTATTGCATTTGCATAAAGATCGCCAATATACTCCGAACCGTTATCGTTGGGATGAACACCGTCCTGAGACCAATACCAGTCATCATCAACAGCGATACTTGCAGATACGAACAACCCGTCAAGAGGAATATAAAAATCTGCAAATTCTTTAGCAAGTTTTCTAATAATATCGATTTTGGGATTGAGGTCAACTCTGAAATATTCCTTTTCAGGATCATGAAGAAGAAACGGTTCAAGAATAAGAATTTTAGCATTTGTCTTTTCTTTAATTTCTGTTAATACCTTGCGGTAGTTAGCTTCAAAAACATCATGACCAAGCCACTTTCTGTTGTCGGCTCTGTGCCATGTATCATTGATACCGATAAGAATGGAAACAATATCAGGTTGAATATCAATAAAATCACTTTGAAGTCTGTTAACAAGGTCATTTGTCTGATTACCGCTTATACCTAAATTTATAAATTCAAAATCAATATCGGGATTATCTTCTTTAATATACTGTGCAGCATAAAAAGGATACCCCTTGCCCAATTCATGATAATCTGTGCGGTCTCTGCCTGCATCAGTTATGGAGTCACCCTGAAATAGAATTTTCATACCATCACCCTTAAAATTGATTTTTAACCTTACGCAAAGTTTCAATTATTTCAATATGCTGCGGACATGCATTTTCACACTTACCGCACTTCTTGCAAAGAGAAGCGTTTGATTCGATATCGGGAAAAATCTCCTTTACCAATCTTCTTCCGCCTTCTGTAATTTTATTAAAAGCAGAGAATACTTCAGGTATTCTGACGCCCTCAGGACAAGGCATGCAATATTCACAGCCTGTACACGGAACTAGATTCATTTCATCAAACATCAGTTTTGCCTTTGAAAGTGTTGAAAGATCATCTTCGGATAACATTCCTATGTATGAATTATCAGCATAACCGATATTGTCATCAACCATCTGTTCGCTTCCCATACCGCTCAGAAGTATATCAACCTCCGGTCTGTTCCATACAAAATCAAGTGCCCATTCAACGGGTGTTTTCTTTTTATTAAGAAAATCTTTGATTTTATCGTGAGGATTTGCAAGTTTTCCGCCGAGAAGCGGTTCCATAACAATAACACCAAGACCTTGGGAAGCAGCGTATTCAAGGCCTTCAATTCCAGCCTGATAATCTGTATCAATATAATTAAACTGAATCTGACAGAACTCAAATCCGTCATAGGAATCAATAATCTTTTTGAAAACATCAAGGTCATCGTGGAATGAAAAACCGAGGTGTTTTATTTTTCCTTCCGCAAGCTTTTTTTCAAGCTTTGGAAGAATATCATACTCAAGAACCTTAGTTTCCCAAGATTCATTATTGACAGCATGAAGAAGATAAAAATCAATATATTCTGTATCAAGCTTAGTCAACTGCTCATTGAAAATTCTGTCAACATCATCCTCACAGTTAACACTCCACAATGGAAGCTTTGTTGCGAGATACACTTTGTTTCTGTAGCCGTCTTTAAGTGCCTTCCCGACGAGAATTTCACTCTGTCCGTTATGATATCCGAAGGCTGTATCAAGATAATTGATTCCGTTATCAATACCTTTACGGATTATTCTTATTGCTTCAGCTTCATCAATCGAATCATTATCAAGAACAGGTAATCTCATACAACCGAAGCCGAGAACGGAAACCTCTGTACCGGTTTTACCGAGAACTCTGTATTTCATTTTATCACCTCTTATATTTAGAAAATTATATCACATAATAAAGTCAAAAACAACCCCAAACAAATATATAAATGTATAATAATTTAGAACTATTTAAGCATAATACATTTGAGGTGTTCAATATGATTGACTTAAACGGACTTCCGCAAGGGTTCGGAATGGCTTTGACAAAAAGCGAAAAAGCCATGAACAATTTTTCAAAAATGAATAAAGAAGAAAAAACAAAAATTATTGAGCTGACACGGTCTGTCCGTTCAAAGGATGAGATGAACAGAATTGTCAACAAGCTTGAGAAAGGTAAAAATGAATTTTTTTAAAAGCAGGTGTGCATTACAAATATAATGCACACCTGTTGATTATTTTTCAAAAATTTTCAATTTATAGTTTTCATTTCTCAAAGCAGCTGCAACCTGAAAAGAATCGTTAAGATATTCATCAAAATAAACTCCGCCGGGTTCAAGTGTAAGATTTCCGTGGAAATCTGAACCTGAAAGCTTACGAAGTGAATATTTTTCAGCCCATTTAAAAGCAACATCATTGCTCGAATTATGATCGCCGTGACCGTTATAAACTTCAACGCCGTCAAGCAATTCACGGTCAACAACAGTCATACCGATTCGGAACGGATGAGCCTGAAATACAATAAGATTATGTTCATCGGCAAAGGGTCTGAATTGCTCAGGATTCTCAAAATGAATCATATCATGATTCATTACAAAATTTTCATCGAAACCGTAAACAAGATAATCGTTATCGTTTTCAAGAAAACGGATTTCCATGCCGAGAATTATATGAAAATTCTCATCCTCAAATTTCTTTGCGGCTCTGTAACCTGAAAGATATTTCTCAACCTGCTCTTCATAAGTTCCGCCATGTCTCGAAAACTGATGCACACTCACATGGTCGGTTATACAAAGCCCTTTATATCCGAGTTCCTTATATCTTCTTACAATATCTTCAGCATATACTCTGCTACACGAACTTGCTTCTTTGGTATGTATATGTGTATCAAAAAGAAATCCGTTCATATTATCATCCTCCATCAGCATTAATTATATTACTTTCAATTTGAATATTCAATAGAAAAATAGTTTTATTTTACCCGAAATGACAAATTTCATATAATCTGCAAGTATATAATCATAATGATGCGGGGTGATAAATTGAAAACAGTTGTTTATGCCGATATTCTTATTTTCATTAATACACTGGTTAATTATTTTTTACTGAAAACCTGTGCGGTATTGAGCAGATTCAATTGTAATATTTCAAGATTATTCCTTTCGTCATTTATTGGCGGTATTTTTTCACTAGTAATTTATATTGATAATATCAACCTTATAATTAACATCACAATCAAAATATTATTTATGACGATTATGATATTGACAGCCTTCAGAATAAAATCGTTAAAAGCTTTTTTAAAAATTTTCTTTTCATTCCTGACGGTTAATATTTTATTCGGCGGATTGATGCTCGCAGTAAACTTTTTCTTAATTCCCGAAGCATCGATATATAACAACGGAATCGTATATTTTGATATTGATATATTTTCTTTAACGATAACTTCAGCTTTTTGTTACGGTATATTTAAAGTCATTAATCTGTTTATGCAACATAAATCACCGACTAAATGCATTTATTCAATCAGAATTACATATAAAAGCAAAACAGCCGAATGTAAAGCACTTTTTGATTCAGGAAACACACTTTGCGATTGTTTTTCAGGAAAACCTGTAATAATTGCAGAGAAAGACTTTATAAAAACCATAATCAACATTGATGAAATAGACAAAGCAGAAAAATTCAGACTTGTTCCGTACTCTACAATAAAAGGAAACGGTGCTTTGCCCTCGTTCATGCCGGATAAAACAGAAATATATGTTTCTCAAAAATGGATCGAAGCTGATAATGTTTTTATTGCAGTTACAGATAAAAAGATAATTTCCTCGGATTATTCCGCACTGATAGGAACACCGTTTTTTAACTTGATTGAAAACACAATTCAAACAGGAGGTAAATATGAAGTCAAATCATATCATAAATAAAATTATAAATTTTATAAAACAGAAAATATTTGAAATTGAGGTTGACTATATCAATGGTCCGGAATCTCTTCCTCCTCCGCTTTCTCAAGAAAAAGAACTCGAATATCTGATAAAACACGAAAACGGAGATAAAGACGCCCGCGAAGAACTTATAGTGCATAATCTCAGGCTTGTTGTATATATTGCAAAAAAATTTGAAAATACCGGAATTCCGATTGAAGACCTGATATCAATCGGTACACTCGGATTGATAAAAGCAGTTAACACATTCAGAATTTCCAAAAATATAAAACTTGCTACATATGCCTCGAGATGCATTGAGAATGAAATACTCATGTATCTGCGAAAAACAAATACTCTTAAAGCAGAGGTTTCATATTTTGAACCTTTGAATGTTGACTGGGACGGGAATGAGCTTCTTCTTTCGGATGTACTCGGTAATGAACCCGATGAAATATATAAAGACCTCGAAGAAGATGATGAGAGAACACGTCTTTACAGAATAATTTCATCACTCGGTGAACGTGAAAAAATGATAATGACAATGAGATTCGGTATAGGGGGCGGAAAAGAATATACGCAAAAAGAGGTTGCCGATTCATTGGGAATTTCACAAAGCTATATTTCAAGGCTTGAGAAAAGAATAATAGAGAAAATCAAACGTGAAATATAAAAAGGCTGCTTCACTGTGCAAGTGAGGCAGCCTGATTTTTTAAGATTCAGAAAGCTTTGTTCTGATAAGTGTGAAAACGGATTTAAAGAATTTTGCAAGAGATTCAAAATAATTGGTATTCCACTCCTCAGTTGTATTCAAATTATCTGCAGTCATGGGAGAAATGGTATCTGTTACATCATCATAAACCATAAACTGAGGATATTCAGGATTGTCATTTACTGTAAAACCATCATTGTTGACAATATCGCTAACCAAACCGTTAATTGTTGAAGGAAAATGAGCATGCTTAATATTCTTTACGAACCATGTTGTATCCGGGGAAAGACATGTTGAAGCATCAATCTGTTTATCGGGAGAAATATATCTTGCAGTACTGTTTATAACAGCGTTACTGATATATTCATCGTCAAATGTTTTGCCCACTTCAAGAGCTTTAGCACCGAACGAGCTTTCTCGAACAGTAACAAGCTGGTCCGAAAGTTCATATGAATTTTCGGTTACGGGAATACTTTGTTTTCCGTATTTAACAATATTCGAAAAATCTATACCTCTTGCTTTAAATGCATTAACATCTTCCTCAAAATCAAGACGAACATTTTCATGATAATACTCAATTTTCTTGATAAGTTCAGAGTATTCTTCAACATTCTTATCATAGAACATGGTTTCCATTGCTCTGTTATAGTCTTCTATGGAGACCATGCTCCAATATGATGGGAATGTTGCATAGCTTTCACCGACTATTCTCGGAAAAATATCAAGATAAATATCCTGTACAACATTATTTACAGCCCAACATGCAATATCAAGACCGTATGTTTTATTAAGCAACGTAACGAGAGATTGAATAAGATCGGTCAGACATTCATCAAGACCGAGGTCGGCATCAATATCATAAATAAAACGTTCTATACCGTCCGCATGAAGAAAAAGTTCGCCGGTAAACATTTTACTACACTGGGTAGCGCCGTATGCTGCACTTGCATAATGGATTACTTCGGTAACATACTCGCCGTCATATTTATGCATATATGCCGCAACCATATTTGAACCTAAACAGCGTCCATAGAGAGCAACTTTATCTGAACCGGTCGCCTCCATAACATCCTCAATATACCGGTGAAGAACATCTGCGGTTTCAAGAGGATCAAGACGCCAGTCATAATGGAACATGAATTCCGTTGCACTGTATGTTCCGTCATTGTGAGTGGCAAGTTCTTCCTTTGACCATGACCAGTCAACAAAGCTTCCGTCTGAAACATTTCCGTTTTTATCAAGAGACATCTGATTGAATATGGGTGAAAGAATTTCATAAAGAACATCACAGAATTCATCCCACTCCTGAGTAAAAAACGCATCAGCAAAAACAGGAAGAAACACCTCTAATTTTTCGTCAACATATCCCTCGGGAATCTGCAAAGGATAGACAGTTTCTTCTTCTCCCGCTTCATTGATACGAAGGATGGGAGTGCCTGTTCCTACAACATGAACAACGGGAATCGTTGTTCCGTCCTCGGTTGCAAGAGATACCGGTGCAACACATATAACACCGATGACAAGCAAAACCACAGACAAAAACAATGATATAATTTTTTTCATTTTTAATAAACCTTCAGAATTATTTGTTTGATTTGGGCTTATAAGGAAGCTCCGTTTCTGTTGCAACATGTGAGAAGAAGAATTCACATCTTTCCTCGGAGTTGATAATTGTTACAGGCTTAATCTGATTAAGAACTCTGCCCTGTGAACGGAGATATTCTCTGTAATCCCAATATGTTTTTGGTTTAAGGAAAAGAACCTCGGGTCTGTTAATCATGCCCCATCGGCGATATTTAAAGTATTTTTCATTGAACTCCTTGAATTTTTCATCAAGAATGTCAATATACTTCTGACGGTCCTCTTCCGAAACGGAATTAACAGGTTCTGCAAGCATGCAGTAACGGGGAGGATTGGTTGAGTAATCAGCATAAAGGCTGTGTCCGACAAATTCATTGCCCATTGCCTCAGCCGTCTGCTTTGCTGCAAGGTCAACCATCTCGGTTGTTGTCTTTTCGTTTGCAAGGTTCATGCCGAGATTTCGTCTGTAAAGGAACTCAATCATCGGTGTGTTGTTATGCATACCGGTAACCTTAACAACATCTTCCATACGGTATCTGTAAAGTCCCGAGAAGTTTGAAACAACAATTTCATACTTCTTTCCAACCTCAAGCTGATTTATGAGCAAGGGAGTAACATTTTCATCGGGATCATCCGCATCATCATCAACGGGAAGGAACTCGAAGAAAAGGCAATGAGGAAGAAGAACACCGTCATGTGAATCAAGCTTTGTTGCCATCGCAAAGAAACCTTCTGCAGCAGCAAATCCCATTCCGTGAATAGGAACATCATCACCGATATACTTGCGGAGCTTTTCAACATAAACCTTAAGATTTGAACCTACCATGCCGTATGCCCATGTAAGCATCGGCCAGATTCTGGGAGCAATTGGATCATCAAAGCCTTTTTCAAACTCTTTTCGAAGCTCTGCAGCTCTTTCGGGATTAGGCTTGAATTTCTTTGCATACTCTTCTTTAAGTTCGGGAGTAATCTTAATATTAGGATTAATAATACCCTTTTCAATATCATCGCAAAGCATTTCCCCATTTTCTTTAAGATAATCGAACATGGTTGTAACAAGAGTTATAACCAGCGAACCGATATAGCTTACCTTTCTGTTTTCAAGAGCAAAGCGAAGCTGAAGATAAGAAGTGTCAATAAGTTCTTCATGTTCGGGATAAAGAAGAGAGTTGGGTGATGTACAGAAAAACGGAGTGAGCATTTTAAGATATGTAAGAGGAATCTGTGCGGCACCGTTGCACATTTTGCCATCCTCAAGAGGATGACCTGTAAGAATAAGAACAAGAGGACCCATCTGAGGAGGCATTTTCTTATTCTTATACTTTTTAAGATAATGTGCGGAGGTTGCTACTGTGCAGGAAAAACCGATGCACTGCATATTCCAGAGGTCTTTGATACCCTTGGGAAGAATCTTAGGCTTGCCGACACTGCCCGATGATGAGCAGTAGCGGATATTGGGACCCGAAAACATAAGATTCTTCTCGCGGTTGTTGACCATTCTTTCAACATAAGGAACATAGTCCTCATATGTTGAAAGCGGAACCATTTTCTGATAGTCTTCAATAGAGTTTATACTCTTGAAATCATATTTTTTGCCGAGTTCACAGTTCTTGTTTCTGCGAAGAATTTTTTTAAGAGTGGTTTCCTGCGCCTTCATGGGGTTCTTGGTGAAATGTTCAATTTCGAAAAGAGAAACATCACCAAGCAGAATTCCCAAATCGGAAATAGCCATAGATATCACATCCTATCTTTTTATTTCAAAATCCTTCATATTATAACAGTTTTCAATCTTAAAATCAAGAACAAACAATCAGAATAATCACGTGATAATGCATACATTTTATCTAATATGTACGAAAATGCAGATTGATGAAACCACCAATCTGCTTGTAATCATATTAAGTTATCGTAAATAAGAATACAACGTTAATAACTAGATTATATTGTTAATAACCAGATTATATTAATACGTTTCCATAATTTTCATAATTTGTTAACAATGATAAATTCTGTCATAAAGTTGCAAATTTTTATTGTAATTTTCAATTATATGTGATATATTTATTAAGAATAATATTCAATATTTACGGAGGACAAAATCATGGAAAACAAAGATTTATTTCAGAAAATTCAAAACGGATATAACTGTGAGCAAGTTGAGCAGTACATAACCGTCCTTAAGGCTGAATATAAAAAAGTTTTTGAATATGCAAAGGCAACAGAAGCCAACAACGAGAAACTTAAGAAAATCTGCCGTGCTCTCTCAGATGAAAACAAGGCACTCAAAGCAAACGGTGCAGCTCCCGCTTCTTCGCATGATAATGTTGCAATTGCAGAAAACCTCGACAGAATTTCAAAACTTGCCGAAACCCTTGCAAACGAAACCACTGCTCTTCGCAGTATCATTAAATAATTGAAAGGCAGTGTAATCAATGGAACAGTTCAAGCTTAAAAGCATAGACGAGCTTGACCTTGAGTTTGTTTCTGCAACACGAGGTCAGGCTGCATCGATTAATAAAGAAACCAAAAGCATTATCCCCGAAATCAGCAAAAATGAGTCCGCAAAGTCAGAAGATACAATCGGGGCTCATTATTTCAGCACACCGAAGGCGGTTCCCGTTCAGGATAACCCCATTTACACTCCGACCGGAGAACCCGAAAAGAAAAAGCCCAGACCTCTTGTTCCTATCGGACAGAAACCTTCTCCCTACGCACCCGTTGGTGCCGTTGCAGAACAACGGGAAGAGGAAGTCCTTGATTTTTCCGATGCAAATTACGGCGAAGCCAAAATTGATGAAAAGCCTAAAAAAGTCAAAGCACGCGGCGGAATACTTGCAGGTAAAATTATATCGATTGTAATGCTCTGCATAACCGTTGTGACATTTATTATCGGTTGTTTCATAACAATTTTTCTTGACAACAGCGGAACAAACATCGGAGGTATCTGCTTCAACACAATGAGTCAGGATATCGAAGCTCTCGGCGTTTCTGAAGGAGACCTTATAATCTCAAAGAAATGCGCTGCCAACGAATACAAATACGGAAATCTTGTTGCAATTCCTGCTATTTCCGGATGTGATATACAGACAATCACTTCAGTCAGCGTTTTCTCCGAAACAGAGGCATCACTCACTGTAACTCCCATAGGCTCTGTATCGGGTTATCCCTACACTGTTCAGGCTTCCATGTGCTACGGCATTATCAGTTCATATATTCCTGCACTCGGCGGAATACTCAATTTTGCAATGGATAATGCAATTCTTGTTTGTATTCTTTTTGTTCTTCTTTCCGCATTCTGGTGTCTAATTCTTGTTCTTATGGAAAGAAGTTCAAAAGCTGATGATTACGACACAAAATCAAAGAAAATAAACAAATAAAAAATAAAGCTCTGCTTATTTGCAGAGCTTATTTTTATATTTCAACCGAAATAATATGTTCATTCTGTTCAGCAATGAGAAGAATTTCATCCATAGATGTTGTTCTCGCCTTTTTAATGGTAATATCAAGCGTTATCGTTGAATCGTCATTTCTGGACAACTTGCAGTTTTCAACAAGGATTCTATTTTCTTCAAGCATTGCTCTGAAATCCTTAACAGCATTCAGACTATCTGAAAGAGTGACGGTAAATTCATTGACCGTGTTTTCAAGACGGGTAAAAAACTTATGGAAAACAAGCTGAAAGAGAACCATAAGAAGCGTTGCACCCAAAGCAACGGTATACATTCCGGCACCGACAGCAAGACCCACGCTTGCGGTTGTCCATATACCTGCGGCAGTTGTAAGACCCTTGATTGAAACATCTTTAACAAAAATTACGCCGGCACCGAGGAAACCGACACCTGTGATTACATTCGATGCAATTCTTGATGCATCAGCACGGAAACCTTCAAACTGGAGCAAATCAAAAAATCCGTATTTTGAAACAATCATTGCCAATGCAGCACCGAGAGCAACAATCATATGAGTTCTGATACCTGCATCCTTCTGACGTCGGCTTCTTTCATATCCGATAACAACACCGCAAACACCGGCAAGAACCATCCTGACAAGCAGATAACCGCTTTCGGTAAAATCCGATATAACGGCATCGATTATGGTTTTCAATCTATCCCCTCTTTTCTTATTTCTTTATATGGTCAAATATTATATCAGTTTTAATAAATTTTGTCAACTTTATTTTGTGATTTTATTCAATTGACCTAAATATAGTTCTAAGGTTATAAACCGAGTTAAATATCTTCTTTGAGCAGTTTATGGTGGGGTTGGATAAGGTAGCGTAATGTATAGAAAGGCTCCCCGTAGTTTATGTTCTACGGAGTGCCTTTTACATATTTAAATCATATAAAATCACTTAATAATACACCGATATGTGTTCCAATCATAGATTTCATACTGTTTTTTAGACCTTTTAAGTTTTGAAAGAAAGTTTTTGGGCTTTTCAATTCTTTTCATAGCTTTCTGAAAACCAACTTCACCAAACACATCGTCATTATCATTTAAATCAAAGCAAGCATCGGCAAGCCATCGTTTTTTTGTTAAATCAGTTAAGTTGATTATTCTTAAACAACCTTGCATGATTTCTAAAATATTATTAATCAAATCATCTGCAAGCATTTCTTCATTATAATCAAACATTTCGTAACAATAATCTCCAAAACGAAGTTCTTCAAAACAATAAACTCCGTCAACATCGTTAAATTGTAGCTCAATGTTTTTCTTCTCGTTTTCACTTTTTATAATTATAGCCATTATTTTACAAGATTTTGCATTTTTGGTATAAGGAAAAGACATTGCATGAAGCCAATATTCAGCTTCGGTTTCGAATTCAAGCACTTCAAATGTAATATCATTTTTCATCAGTAATTCTTTTGCTTCTGTCAATGTCATAACAATCACCACCTATATTGATATAATACCATAACAAAAACAACTTTTCAACCAACATATCCATAAAACAAAAACACCCACTCTGAAAGCGGGCAAAAAAATAATTACTCAGTGTGCTATGGTGGAGACGGAGAGGAGCGAACTCTTGACCTCTTGAATGCCATTCAAGCGCTCTCCCCATACACGCAAAAACGCACCCCTATTTATTCAGGGATGCGTTAAGTTTTATTTTTTGATAGACAGAGAACCGTCTCCTGTCTTATTTCTTCTTTCCCTGTCTTCTTTCCAAAAGGAATTAAGCTTCAGTTTTCTTTCTGTTGACAATCGAGTTATGAATCGCGTTGAGTCCGCATCCGACCCCAAAAAACACTGCAGAAAGAATAATCACAACCGCCGCCAGAAGACATACACCTATCACAGGATTATAGGGTGTTCCCT
>JAZSDF010000110.1:0-5328 GCA_045531035.1 Acutalibacteraceae bacterium
CGGCTGCCTGGCGGTTGTTCTTTACTATGACCCGACAATGGCGATTTTTGCGTTCATGAGTGCACCGTTCCTTGTTTTTTCTTCAAGAATCACAACAAAAATGGTGCGTAAATATAACAAAGAAAGCCGTGAAATGAACGGAAAAATTCTTTCGTTTTATTCGGAATCGATTCAGAATCTGCAGACTATCAAGGCGTTTGACATAACGAAGCGTTATGTTGAGCAGATGAAAACAAATCTTCAGCTTCACAGAAAAATCAAGCTTGACCACGATAAATTCACAATTCTTATGGGTCTGTGTATGTCTGTTATCGGTCTTGCAGTTGCTTACACCTGCTACGGTTGGGGAGTGTACCGTCTTTGGCAGGGTGCGATTTCTTACGGCACAATGACCTTGTTTTTGCAGATTTCGGGTCAGTTGACGGGTTCATTTTCATCGCTTGTTTCGCTTATCCCGGGTGCAATTTCCATAGCCACCTCGGCGGGCAGAATAATGGAAATAACAAGCCTTCCGCTTGAAGAACACAAGGATTCTCAAATGGCTGAAAAAATGGAAAAATCCGCCGATGAAAGCGGAGTTACAATTATTTGCAATGATCTTAAATATACTTATCCCGACGGCGATAAACCCGTTGTTGCAAATGTTTCATTCAAAGCTGAAGCGGGCGAAACAATTGCTTTTGTAGGCCCTTCAGGAGAGGGCAAAACAACCCTTCTCAGGCTGATTCTCGGGCTGGTTGAAGCCGATTCGGGTGAACTGATTTTAGCAACAAAAGACGGCAACAAAATCCCCGTTTCCGAATGCACAAGAAGGTTCTGTTCCTATGTGCCTCAAGGGAATGCAATATTCTCGGGAACGGTTGCGGATAACCTCAGAATAGTTAAACCCGAGGCAACGGATGAAGAAATTACCGATGCTCTCGTCACTGCAGATGCATGGAGTTTCATCAAAGAATTACCTCTCGGAATCAACACGGAAATCAGCGAAAAAGGCGTTAATTTTTCCGAAGGACAAGTTCAGAGAATGTCTATTGCAAGAGCGATTCTGCGTGATGCTCCTATCGTCGTTATGGACGAAGCAACAAGCGCTCTCGATGCCAAAACGGAGGAAACTGTTCTTGCAAATATGATGAAAGCTTATCCGAACAGAACAAGAATCATCACCACCCACAGACCCAGTATGCTGCAATACTGTACAAGGGTTTACAGAATTGACGAAAAAGGAAGCCTTGTTGAAACAAGCGAAGAAAAAAATTCAATAGAGTAAAAAATTACCGACATCACGAAAATTGAACTGCTCCAAATTGTACGGACAGTACAAAAAAGGCTCTTATGAAAGCAGAAAGAGAAAGGGTCTGCCGCTTGAGGGTATCTTCCGTACCTTGATGATACCCGAGTGGAAGCTGCAGTTGATGGCAAACCACATCTTCCGCAACTACCTTATGCAAAGGGACAAGGTGCTGGCGCTTGCCAACTCGATGCTTGAAGCATACATCGGCGACACGGGTGAAACAGTCGATTACGAAGAGATTATCGAGCAGAAGAAACGCCAGCTCGCAAAGCACAACCGAAAGCTTGATAACTATATCGAAATGAGGGCGGAGGGTGATATTTATAAGGATTCGTTTGCGAAAAAAACATCGGAGCTTAGAGCTGAAATAAGAAAACTGAGCGACAAGATTGAAGAGCTTGAATCTGAGCAGGACAAAGAGCCCGTAATTGTGGACTATAAGGAAAAGCTCACGGTGCTTCAATATGCCCTTGTGCAGTACACAAATCCCGATGAAAACGACATACCCGAAAGCATAATTGAAGCCTTTGTTGAGAAGATTGTGGCAAAGAAAGACGGCTTTGATTGGTATCTGAGATTTGACGGCGACCCGAATGATCCGCTTCACCTGAAAACCGAGGGCAGAAGGCGCCAAAACAGCACTGTATCAACGGTTGGGGGACACCTCCCAACCACTCCTTTCGGCGACGCAGGCAACTATCAAAGACTAAGGTAAAAACGTAAGATTAACCTAAAGTTAATTACCCGTCCGAAGAAATTTGGACGGTTTTTTGTATAAAAGTCTTTATATCAACTAAATATTGTGATATAATTCAAATAGAGGTGGGATTATGAGAGATAGTTTTAAATCTTATAAAAATTTCATTTCTTTAGGTGCAAACTGTTATGTGGCTGAAGATTTGATTGCACTTGGATTGAGGGATTTTTCATATCCTTTTGATTGGTGTTTTTCTGATGATTTTTCAGGTGTTATTGATGCAATAGAGAATAGTTTTAACGGATTTGTAGATTATGATTTTTTGTTACAACATAAGAGTAATCCAACGAGATATTTTAATGCTAAATATCGTTTGTCTTTTTACCATGATTTCAACAAATTTCTACCTTTAAAAAAGCAAATTGATGAAGTAAGCAAAAAATACCACAGAAGAATTAATCGTTTTTATGAAACGATACAAAAGCCTACCATATTCTTTAGATATATTATTTCAGAAAATGATTATGTTTTTTTAAAAAAAGAATATGTTCGTATTGAAAACTTACTTAAAAGTTTTTGTCCTGAGAATAGAATAATATATATTGTACACAATGATTCGTTAAAAGATTTAGGTGTAGAATATTTTTATGTGACTAAAGATGAAAATAACTGGATTACTAGAACTCCATTACGCAAAAGCGAAAAGTTACACAGATTATTAAAAGATATAAATGATATTGACAAGAACAGAAATATTGTTTTTGCGTCTAATAAAAAGCCGTTAAAGCAAAAGTTTAACTTTGAGAGAGTTCTTCGCAGAGCATTCAATGTAGAATATAAACATAAAAACACGTGTGATTTGTAAAGACTAAATGAAAGTGATTGAATAAATATTCCCCACTTTGCTAACAGCCCCACAGGCAGCTATAAAGGACTACTGGAGAACTTCTTCAAGTTCGCCAAGTTCACTCTGACGCTTGAGGATGCACAGGAATATGCTTATTCCATATCCCCGACGAAGCGTGTAAGAGGCTAGCGAAATATTGAAGTTAACCTCTATATTTAAAATGAACTCCCTTTACCGGAAACGGTTGAACTGTCCCAAATTGTGCTGTCCGCACAATTTGGAACAGTTCAGAAAGTATAGGGGGTTTATTTGTTTTAGTTTATATGTTATAATGATAATATATTCTAAACAAGTGAGGTTTAAATATGTTTAAAGGAGTATTGAAGAACAACAAAAAATTCTTCAGTCTTTGTTTACTGAATGTTTTGTTGCTTATGCCTCTTTTGGTGTATGGAGGACAGAATTTTAGTATTGATTCATATGGTGTTGCTTTGGAACAGAGCAGGCATATGTTTGCTTTTTTAGGAAGTTACCGGTGGTTTGGTGCTGCTGTTTATAATGTATATGTTACCTTGACGGACCATAATCCCGTTTTATGCAGCACTGTAGATATTGTTGCTTTTATAATCTTGGTAGCTGTATTTATATCTCTTTTGACTAATTGTATTGTTAAACTGATAGACAAAAATGAACGGGTTGTATATATTATAGTTGATTTAGGCATACTTGTTTCGGTTGCAAATGTATGGTTTTGTAATATTTTATCATTTCCGGAGTGTGTGTTTATTACAGCGATTGGGGTTTGCTTGTGTTTTGGTGCAATTATTGCATATATAACTCTTAAAGGTTGGCGTCGTTACTTGGTTTCAGGTTTACTGGTAATATTCTCAACTGGAGTGTATCAACAGTTTATTTCAGTTTTTGCAATATATATTATTGCAATTTGTGGAATTGAAATTTTTATTCAAAACAAAATAACTTTTAAACAAATTTTTTTACACTATATAAAAGTTGCAACTTTAATTATTTTAAGCGGATCCGTATATTTCGCTGTTGGTAAGTTTTTTCAAACGATTTTAAATTTAGAAGCTAACAGCCGAATTTCTTTATCAATTTCAGGAATTGTAGAGAGCATTATATATTTTATTAAAAACCAGCATTCATTCTTAAAAGGCAGAGGCTTTTTTGAATCGGAGTTTTTAACAGTTTCTTTTCTGATTATTGGTTTCATTTGGTTTGTTTATATGATTGGAGATTGGATAAAGAATAAAAGGACAATAAGAACGATATTCTTATTTTCTTCATATGCAGTTGCCTATGCTTCAGCCTATTTGCCGGGCATACTATCAACATCTCATGCGCCAAGAGCGATGTTTGCTCTTTTTAGTGTATTTTCTCTTTTTTCAATAGGTATCGTGTTGGTGTCAAATAAACTATATATAAAATTAGTTGTTTGTTTTATTTTGGCAATAGTTTTTGTTATAAATTTATCAGCAGGTATAAAGGTTGAACTGGTTCAGAAAGAACAGAATAAGGTTGATAGAGCTTGGAGTGAAGCTGTTATTAACGAAATAGAAAAATACGAAAAAGAAAATAATATCAAAGTGCAGATGATAGAGTTTTGTTGCGATCAAGATTCTGATTTGAGTTTGGATAAGTCTGAGAGTGCGGTTGGGTACGCATATTCTCTTGAAACCATGATGAATTATTATTCAGGAAGAAGTTTTGATGTAAGCGGGATTATGGACGAGAAGCAAAAAGAGCTGTTTAATAATAAAGAATGGGATATATTTATTAAAGAAGAGCAGTTGATTTTTGATGATAATATATTATATTTGTGTTGTTATTAAACATAAAAACAATTCATATTGAAACATCAAGCATTAAACCACCGAGGCACGGTGGATGTTTTTATAAAGCATTGCAGATTTTCTGCAATGCTTTATTTTTTTGTGCCTTTAGGTGTGGAAATAACCCCCCGGTACAGCCGGGGGTGAAAAAAGACTTTAGTAAAGCCAAAACGGGCGAGCTCAAAGCAAGCCCAAAAGGATGGAAAGATAATCAAACCTCCAAGTATAATAGAAGTGGTTTGGCAGCCGTATTACTAAAATACAAGGAGGTTCAATTTTAATGAAAAAAGAAAGCGAAATAAGAAGTTCATCCCACACAAAGTACAGATGTCAGTATCACATAGTTTTTGCTCCTAAATATAGGAGAAAAGTAATCTACGGAGAACTGAAAAAAGATATCGGACAGATATTGAGAAAATTGTGTGAGCAAAAGAATGTAGAAATACTTGAGGCAGAAGTGTGTTCCGACCATATCCACATGCTTGTAAGTATCCCGCTGTATATATAAGTGTAGCACAATTCATGGGATATCTCAAGGGAAAAAGTACATTAATGATTTTCGACCGACACGCAAATTTAAAGTATAAGTATGGTTCCAGAAGTTTTTGGCGTAGAGGGTATTACGTAGATACAGTCGGTTGGA
>JAZSDF010000165.1:0-28710 GCA_045531035.1 Acutalibacteraceae bacterium
TTCAGGAGCAGGCACATCGCCTGCTCTTTTTTATAACAAAAAATCCCGTATCCAAAGATACGGGATGATTTTTTTTGAATTACTGGTTATCCTTACCCTTGATTATGTCGTTAATCATGATATAGAACTGATCGTCTTCAAAGCCGTTGTCATTTGCCTTAGGAGCTTCTGCAACAGGCTCTTCCTTAACTTCGCTTACAGATGAACCGAAGTGAGGAATTGTGGGTGCACCTGCGGGTGCTGAAGGAGCAACTGGTGCAACAGGAGCTGCTGCCTTTGGTGCTGCGGGAGCAGCAACGGGAGGTACAGCAGGAGCTGCGGGAGCAACAGGTGCTGCTGCGGGAGCCTTATTCACTGCTGAAAGGAAGGGATTCGCAGGAGCAGCGGGTGCTGCAGGTGTTGCCTGAGGCTTTGAATCAAAGCCTGTTGCGATAACTGTGATAACCATTTCATCGTCAAGATCGGGATCAAATGCGATACCCCATGTGATGTTTGCATCTTCATGAGCCTTGGCGGTGATGATTTCTGCTGCATTTTCAACATCTTCAAGATCAACGTCATCGGAAGCTGTAATGCTGATGATAACGCCCTTTGCACCTGAAATTGATGTTTCAAGAAGAGGACTGGAAACTGCTGCGTTTGCGGCTGTTTCTGCCTTGTCCTTGCCCTTTGCTCTGCCAACGCCCATGTGAGCATAGCCTGCGTCCTTCATAACGCTTGTTACGTCAGCAAAGTCGAGGTTGATAAAGCCGGGAACCTTGATAAGTTCGGAAATGCTCTTAACACCCTGAAGAAGAACTTCGTCTGCCTCTGCAAATGCTTCAGCGATTGTCTTCTTTCTGTCGTCAATAGCACGAAGTCTGTCATTAGGAATAACAATAAGGCTGTCTACATGCTCTGCAAGCTTTGCAATACCGTCCTGAGCAAGCAACATTCTTCTGCGGCCTTCAAACTTGAAGGGCTTTGTTACAACGCCGATTGTGAGGCAGCCCATATCCTTTGCAACCTGAGCGATAACGGGAGCTGCACCTGTACCTGTGCCGCCGCCCATACCGGTTGTTATGAATACCATATCTGTGCCCTTGAGTGCATCAGCGATGGAATCTCTGCTTTCTTCTGCGGCCTTTGCGCCGATTTCAGGCTTACCGCCTGCACCCTGACCGTGAGTTGACTTTTCACCGATCTGGATTTTGTGTGTAGCCTTTGAGTGAACAAGAACCTGCTTATCTGTGTTGACAGCGATAAACTCTGCACCGAGAACGCCTGAGGTTATCATTCTGTTGACTGCGTTTCCGCCGCCGCCGCCGACACCGATTACCTTTATCTGAACCGCACTCTCAAAATCGTTATCAATTTCAAATGCCATTGGTATAAACCCCCTATGGTTTTATTTTTCCTTATAATACTGAATTATATTACCATGTATTTGTAAAAAAAACAAGAACAAATTGAAAAATTATTCCTATTTTAATGTTTTTTTTACAAAATATATATTTTTTTCATTATATTTGCATTTCAGCCGTCATTTTCGTCTGCTTTTGTGTCGTCATCGGGATTTTCATCTTCCGTTTCTTCAGGCGCATAGTTTTCGAGATAATACATAACCTCGGGAACATCCTTCATATCCGAGGGATTGAACACAGCTTCAGTAACAACAGTTAAATCAATTGCACCAAACTGGAACGGGTCAATGGTATTCTCGCTGTTGATAACCTTGCTGCCAAGCGAAAGCTTTGAAGGAAGCTCGGAACTGTTGCCGAGTTTAAGGACTATTCTTCCCTGATAAATGAGATAGATATCGTTTCTTTCCGTGATACTTATAAGACTGATATCCTTCATCTCATTTTCGGCAATTGCGCCTGTAATTTCGCGGAGAAGAGCAAGGGTTTCATCAACAAACTCTTTTTCCTTTTCATCCTCTTTCATCACATCAAAGGCGGCAATTTCACCGGTTTCGGCTTTGTAGGGAACAGCGCCTACAATAAGCGCAACATCTGACGGACGGTTGCCCGTGATTTCAAGCACCTTGAGGTTACTGTCCGTGAGAGCATAAAGACCGTTTGACATACTGACTGCAAATGCTTTTTCGGTGGTTTCATATCTGATTATAACTTTATCGGGAAGCTTCTTTGTGAGATATACATTGTCGGTATACGGAAGCAATTTTTCGATATTATCCGCTGCCTCTTCAAGGTCTGCAAAAAGCAGGTTTTTACCGAGGGCAATGCCGCTTGCAGAAACGATTTCTTCGTTTGTATATGCACTTGTTCCTTCAACAGCAAAAGATTTCACTCTGAACAGAGCAAGTATTAGAATCGGGCTTACGATTATGCTTAAAACAAGCAAAAAGCCGATGATAACTATCGCTTTTCTGATATTTCTTTTTCTTTTGAGCTGTTTTATTCTAAGCTGTCTTTCTTCGGGAGTCAATCTTCTTTCCGTTCCCCGCTGATTATTTTCCATATCTTTTACCCCGCCATTTTCATTCTCTTTTAATTTCTGCACCAAGCTGAGAAAGACTTTTTTCTATTGCCTCGCAGCCTCTGTCTATATGATGGATTTCATCCACAACCGTTATTCCTTCCGCTCCTATAGCGGCAACAACCAATGCACAGCCTCCACGCAAATCACTCGAGGAAACATTGGCTGCATAAAGCTTTTTCACACCTTCAATAACGGCAACCCTGCCGTCTTCAACTCTTATGTCCGCACCCATTTTTATAAGCTCGGGTACATGTCTGAATCTGTTCTCAAATATTTTTTCGGTTATGACACTTGTGCCGTCTGCTTTTGTAAGCATTGCCATTACAATTGCTTGCGAATCCGTAGGAAATCCCGGATACGGCAATGTGCCTATAGATTTCACTCTTGAAAGTCTGTCAGGAGCTTTTATAATCAGCTCCTTGTTTTTTGTTCTGACCTCACATCCCGCCGTTTCAAAAACGGGAATCACGGGTGACAGATGCTCTGCATTGACTCCGCTGACTGAAATTCTGCCTCCTGCCAAAGCGGTACACGCCATAAATGTTGAGGCAACTATTCTGTCAGGAATTATCGTATGCTCTGCAGAACGAAGCTTTGCTGCAGGTTTTATTCTGACAACGCTTTGCCCCGCTCCTTGTATATTCGCACCGCAGGAATTAAGAAAATCCGCAAGGTCAATGATTTCGGGCTCTCTTGCGGCATTCCTTATGATTGTTTCGCCTTTTGCACCCATTGATGCAAGCATGATATTTTCGGTTGCACCGACACTCGGAAATGCAAGTGTGATGTTTGCACCGCAGAGGTTATCTGTTGCGCACTCAAGCATACCGCCTGTTTCGTTTATATAAACGTTCATACGTCTGAGTGACGACAAATGCAGGTCTATGGGACGAAGTCCTATCTCGCATCCGCCCGGAGACGACACGCATGCCGCACCGAATCTTGCAAGCAAGCCTCCGAGAAAAACTATTGACGAGCGCATTTCCCTCATGAGTTTTTCGGGAATATCAAAACGGTTAACTGCGGTTGAATCAACAACAACGGTGTGTCCCTCACGCCCGACTTTGCAACCGATATGTTCGAGTATTTTCAATGCCGCCGAAACATCCGTCAAATCGGGACAGTTATGTAAAACACTTATACCGTCAACGGCAGTGCATGCGGAAAGAATCGGCAATGCGCTGTTTTTTGAACCCTGCAAATCAATCTTTCCGTCAAGCTTTTTTCCGCCGTTTATAACTAATTTTTCCATCTTCCACACTCCTCGCTATGTTTCCATATTATTCAAGGAGTGTTAACAATGTGATTATTTTACTATCTCACAAAGTGTATCGTAAATTCTTGCGGTTGCATCGATAACCGCCATATCTCTTGCACACTTACCTATGTTTTCAAGCTTCACTCTGTTACCGATAAGCCCGTTCACCTTTTCGGTAATCGAATCTGCATTAAGATTCTTTTCTTCAAGGATAACCGCCGCACCGTTTTCAACAAGTGCCATTGCATTATGGTACTGATGATTTTCAGTTACATAGGGAGAAGGGATAAGTATTGAGGGCTTGCCAAGTGCCTGAAGCTCACTCAGCGTGCTCGCACCCGAACGGCAGATAACGAGGTCCGCTGCGGGAAGGCATTTCGGAATGTCAATATATTCAACAATTCTTATATGAGGATTCTTCGCAAGGTCTACGCCTTTTTCAACGAGTTCTTTTTTAAATGCCTCACTGTTTTTACCCGTTGCATGAAGGAAGACGCAGTCGTTATCCTTATATTTATTGAGAATAAGACTCATAACCGCATCGTTGACGGGCTTTGCGCCGAGACTTCCGCCCATCGAGAGAATCAGGGGTTTATCATCGGCAACATTCATTTCCGCACGTGCAAAATCTCTGTCGCCCTTAAGAATATCGCCTCTTATGGGAAGGCCAGTAAGCACACAGGGATTTTTTGACTTAATGTATTTTTCAGCCTGAATTGCGGTGAGCATTACTCTGTCAACCTTACCTGCAAGAGCCTTGTTGGTAACACCGGGGAAAGCGTTCTGTTCATGAACAGCAGTCGGGATACCCATTTTTGCCGCCATACGAAGAACGGGACCGCTTACATAACCGCCGAAACCGATTACAAGGTCGGGCTTGAAATCCTTTATGATTTTCTTTGCCTGCGATGAGGATTTAAGAAGCTTCAGAAGTGTTCCGATGTTATGCTTTATCGCACTCGGAGAAAAGCTTCTCCAAAAGCCGCTGATTTCAATCGTACGGAGCTCATAACCCGCTTCAGGAACAAGTCTTGCTTCCATTTTGTCAGCCGTTCCGACAAAAATAATCTCTGCAGAGGGATGTTTTTCTTTTATGTAGCCTGCAGTGCCGAGAGCAGGATTGATATGTCCTCCCGTACCGCCGGTTGCGATAAGAATTTTTTTGTTATCAAACATTATTTTGTCTTCCTTTCGCTGTTTCTTGAAACCGCAAGCACCATTCCCATTTCAACAAGGAGCATAACAAGCGATGTTCCGCCGTAGCTGAAGAACGGAAGACTGATGCCCGTGTTGGGAACGGTTGAGGTTACAACCGCTATATTGAGAGCTGCCTGCAAACCGACCTGAAAACTGATACCCATGGCAAGCATGGCTTCATATCTGCTTCTTGCACGCAGACCGATAATAAATCCTCTGCCGACAAGAAGAATAAATAGCAGAATTATGAGAAAAGCTCTTGCAAATCCGAGTTCTTCACATACAACCGCAAAAACAAAGTCGTTCTGAGGTTCGGGAATATACATATGCTTCTGCTTTGAATTACCGAAGCCGAGTCCGAAAAGTCCGCCTGAACCGATGGCATAAAGCGACTGCAAGCTTTGCCAGCCCGAACCCGTGGCTTCCTGGCTTGTGAGTTCTTCACCCGTTAGAAGCTTGAGCCATATACGGATTCTTTCACTTGCATACCCCTCAAGGAACTTATCGGCATTAAGAACAAACCATATTCCCACAATTAAAATAACAGCACCGATTCCCGCATAGAAATACCACGGAATCTTTACTCCGCCGAAATACATTGTCGCAACGCCTATTCCTGCAATAAGAAGCGTTCCCGAAACATGGTTTTCTTTATAAACAAGAAGGCAAACAACACCGATTATCATTATATACGGAACCATCATCCATGCCGTTTTTTCAACCCACTTGTGATACCGTTCCATACTGAACGCAAGGAACATGACAATCGCCAGCTTCGCTATTTCCGATGGCTGAAACGTTCCTACCAAAGGCACCGAAATCCAGCGTTTGAACTGCTCTTTGCCGGGAATTACAGTCGGATTTATGAGAACATATACAAGCAGACACAATGAAATCAGCAAAACCAACGATGAAGCATCTCTGAAAACATCGGTTTTTATATGCGACACGGCAAGCATCAATGCAAGACCGAAAACGGCATACAGAACCTGTTTCTTCACATAGAAAAACGGGTCATTTTTCGCATCGGCATCATACCACGCATTGACATAGCTTGCCGAAAACATCATGATAATACCGATTGTCAGAAGTGCAATGACAAGAGCAAGAAATGTTATATCCATCGAACCTTTGGCAAATAAATCTCTTGGTTTTTTCCTGCCCTTGAATATATCTTTTACGAGATAAAATATCCCGAAATGAGCCAGAATTTCACTTTTGAGTTTTGAATTATCCAAGCTTTTCTCCCCTTTCTATCGAAGTATATAACCTCCGTAATACATCACGGCAACAGCCGTTACTCCTCCAAGTATATTTACTGCAGTAAAGGTCAGAGCGATTTTTTTATCACTCCAACCGATTAATTTCAAATGATGCTGAACAGGTGCGTTTTTAAACAAGGGTTTGCCGCCTGTTTTTTTATAATAAAACATCTGAAGCAAATTGCTTGCACCGATTACGAAATAAGAAAGACCTGACAAAATCAGTATCAACGGACAGCCGATTGCATACGAAATCGCTACAACCATGCCCCCTAAAAACATCGTTCCCGTTTTTCCGATACGGATTTTTACAGACTTTCTGTTCCACAGAATAAAACCGACACATGAACCTGTCAATGCGGCAGACATCAGAGTGAATCCAAAAAATCCTTTAAGTGCCGCTATCACTCCGAGCGATACAGCCGCAGTAAACATTATTCCCTCGCACAAGCCGTCGGTTCCATCCGATATCCCGACAGCATTGACCGAAGCAAATATAAAAACAATTCCGATTATCCAATAAAAGAATCCGGGTTCGGTATTCCCGAAAAACGGAACAAACATATAAGGTTTTCCGTTCATTCCCATATAAAGCCCCGTAAGATATGCAAGAATCACAAAAAACTGCATTACGCATTTCTGCTTTACCAAAATCCCGAGAGTCTGACGGGTTTTGATTTTATAATAATCATCAATCATTCCGACAAGCAAAAATGAAACAGCCATAATAAGACCGCTCCAGAGCTTTGTGTTCATCTCATTAGATATCATGCTTCCCGAAGCAACGATATCTCCGCCTGCAATTTTATCGGTTACAACCGCAAGAACAACAGCAGATACCGTTCCGATTGCTATTATCAGACCGCCCATGGTCACTACGGGTTGATTTTTCTCAAAGATTTTGAAAGTGTTGCCGAACTCAAGTTTCCCGAGCCACGGAATAAAGGTGAATCCGAGAACCGAAGCCACGGTAAGACCCGCTATTCCCGCAACGGTAATTACAGCTGCAACACTCATTTCTCAAGTGCCTCATAAACCGCAAAGATAACATCTTCAAGTTTCATTCCTCTGCTTGCTTTAAAGAGCACGGCATCGCCTTCTTCAAGATATGAAACAAGCTCATTCGCAAGCTTTTCTTTGTCATCAAAACTTTTTACATAAGGAATGTTTCCGTCGGATGCACCCTTTGCCGTCTGCAAAGAACGCTGACCGTAAGTAAACACGGTGTCTATGTTGTTTTCGGCAGCCTTTGTTCCTACACCGTAGTGTGCACTTTCGCTCACATCACCGAGTTCGAGCATGTCGCCGATAACGGCAATTTTGCGCTTTGCAGTCATTCCGCCGAGCACAGCAAGAGCAGCCGCCTGAGAATCGGGGCTTGCGTTATAACAATCCTCAATAAATGTTATTCCGCATTTTTTATTTATTCTCTGACGCATACCTGCAGGAACATAGTTTTTCAAAGCTTCAAATCCAGTAAGAGGCTTAATACCGAAGAAAGAACCTGCCGCAACAGCCGCCAAAGCATTGTAAATATTGTGGCGGCCCGGGAAAGGCAGGCTCACCCTACCCGTTCCGCCGCTGAAACCGACAGTCAACTCGGTCTCGTCTTCTTTGGAGGTTATTTCAAATGCCTTAAACATTGATTTCTCGTTTTCAATACCGTAATAAGTTACGGGACGGTTTCCCGCATTTACGGTGATAAGCATATCGTCATCGGCGTTGAGAATCAGTGGTGCATCTTCTTTCATTCCGTTAAGGATTTCAAGCTTCGCTTTTAATATTCCTTCCCTTGAACCGAGCTTTTCGATATGCGAAACGCCGATATTGCTTATAATCGCAACATCGGGTTTTACGGCTTTTGTCATTCTTGAAATTTCATCAAAGCCGCTCATTCCCATTTCGATAACCGCCGCCTCATGTGTCTTTTCGAGTCTGAAAAGAGTAAGAGGAACACCGATTTCGTTATTGAGATTACCCTCGTTTTTAAGTGTGTTGTATTTCGAGGACATAACCGCATGAGTCATTTCCTTTGTTGTTGTTTTGCCCACACTTCCCGTTATTCCGATAACGGGGATATTGAAAAGGCTTCTGTAGTACCCTGCAAGGTCAAGAAGTGCCTGACGGGTGCTTTCGACAAGAATCTGGTTTTCACCGAGCCCGCAGTCCTTTTCGCAGACAACGGCTTTTGCACCGCTTTCAACCGCTTTTGCGGCAAAATCATGACCGTCAAAATTTTCGCCCTTTATGGCAATAAAAAGACTGCCATGAGTTATTTTTCTTGTATCGGTGCACACACAGTCAAATTTTCCTTCAAGAGATGTTGAGGAATTGACTGCCGCAGCAGCTTCTTTAAAAGTTAAGGGTAACATTTACTCACGCCTTTTCGGAAAGAATTTGAGCAACCTCTTCTCGCTCATCAAAATGGATCTTACCGCTTGCAAGAATCTGGTAAGTTTCCTGACCCTTGCCCGCAAGGACAACAACGTCACCCTCACTTGCGGTATCGAGTGCCTTCTTTATGGCACTCTTTCTGTCGCTGTCAACAATTATCTTTGCACCGCCCTTGCCTATGCCTGCGGTGATATCCTCGATAATTGCTTCAGGGTCTTCGCTTCTCGGGTTATCCGAGGTGATAACGGCAACATCGGAAAGTGCCGCCGCAATTTCGCCCATAATCGGACGCTTCGTTTTATCTCTGTCACCGCCGCAACCGAAAAGGCAGATAACCTTTCCTTCGGTTATTTCACGGACACAGTTAAGAACATTTTCAAGTCCGTCGGGAGTATGTGCATAGTCAATAATGATTGTGTAGGGCACATCGGCGGGAACAATTTCCATTCTTCCCGGAACGCCCGTACAAAGCATAAGCGCATCAAGAACAGCCTTGAAATCCATACCCATTTCAACAAGGCACACGGCTGCACCCATTGAATTATAGACGGAGAACTTTCCGGGCACAGCGAACTTCACTCTGCCGATATTGTTGTTGCTTACAAGCTCATATTTAACGCCCGACGAAGCTATGCGAATATTCTTTGCGGAATAATCGCACTTGTCGTTATCAACCGAAAAAGTAACCGTTCTGCAGTCAAGACCTTCAGTCATAAACGCCGCACTTTCATCGTCGATATTCAAAACTGCAAGGGATGAATTTTCAAAAAGCTTGCGCTTTGCGGACATATAATTTTCAAATGTGCCGTGATAATCAAGGTGGTCACGGGTAAGATTTGTGAATATAGCCGCTTCAAAATGGACGCCGTCAACTCTGTGCTGGTCAAGTGCCTGCGAGGAAACCTCCATAACGCAGTATTCACAGCCTGCTTCAACCATTTCGTTATAAAGACCGAAAAGCTCATAGCAATCCGGTGTTGTGAGTGCTGCGGGATATTCCTTATCTCCGACAATATTTTTCACTGTTCCGATAAGTCCGGTTTTGTGTCCCATTCCGTCAAGAATGGATTTGAGAATAAAGCAAGAAGTTGTTTTGCCGTTCGTACCCGTAACGCCTATTATCTTAAGCTTTCTTTCGGGATGACCGTAAAACGCTGCACAAATATAAGCATATGCGCTTCTTGTGTTTTCAACAAGAATCTGCCGTTCAAGACCGAGGTCTTTCTGAACAACAACCGCCGCCGCACCTTTTTCAAGAGCTTCCGCAGCTTTTGTGTGTCCGTCAAAATGCTTACCCTCAATGCAGATAAAAATACATCCTTCACTTACCTTTGCCGAGTTATCGGTGATAAATGTTACCTCTCTCTCTCCGAAGCTTATGCTTTTCCCCAATTCAGCCGTTATCTGATTAAGCTTCATCTTCTGTCCTCCTTGTTGCGGGCTGCGTTATTTATCCCGCATAGTCATTTACGTCCGTATCGGACTTAAAGTAAACGGTAATTGTTTTACCGTATTCAACCTCTGTTCCGGGCTCCTCGCTCTGGTCATAGGAAACAAGCTCTCCCGTATTCAAAGCATTGCCCGATATCTTGATATTTAAACCTGCCGCAAGGGCATATTTGTTTGCCTGAGAAACCGTCATCTGACGAAGGTCGGGAACGGTTGCCGTAAGTCTCTCGGCATCGTTTTCCGTATAAAGAACAACTATACCGTTCTTCGGCATTGTCTGCTGATATGCAGGCATCTGTGCGGTAACGGTTTCGCCGTTTCCGACTGTTTTTATCTCATATCCGTCCTGCTTGAGAGTCGCTCTCGCCTCACCAATCGTCATTCCGATAAGGTTGGGTGCGGTAACATCAAGCATTGCAAGTTCTTTTTCGGTATACTGTCTTTCAATATTGAGATATTCAAGTGTTTTTTCAATAACCTGAGCGGCAACGGGAGCACAAATCTGTCCGCCGTTAATCTGTCCGACGGGTTCGTCAACAAGAATAAGAATTGCTATTTCCGCATTGTCCGCAGGAGCAAAGCATCCGAAAGATGAAACATATTTGCCTTTATGTCCGAGTTTCTGGGATGTACCGGTTTTACCTGCTACTCTGTAGCCTGAAACATAGGCATTTTTACCTGTACCTATGGAAACAACCGCTTCCATCATTTGAGAAACCGTCTGTGCCGTTTTTTCGGAAACTACCTGTCTTTTGACAACGGGCTTTGTTTCATTGACAACATTTCCGTTTTCATCAAGCTGTTTTGCAATGAGATAAGGCTGCATGAGTTTACCGCCGTTTGCAATTGCACTCATTGCGGTTATCATCTGTATCGGAGTTACCTGGAACGACTGTCCGAACGATGAACTCGAAAGTTCAACAATACCCATCTGATCAAGCGCATGGTAAGTTACACCTGCAACGGGTGTGCTCTCCGCAGGAAGGTCAATGCCAGTTCTCTCCGTAAATCCGAACGCTTCGAAATATTCATAGAATTTTTCAGCACCGAGCTTCTGTCCGACCGTGATAAAGAAGGGGTTGCAGGAGTTCATAAGACCCTGCTGGAAATTCTGCATACCGTGACCCGTTCTTTTGTGGCATTTAATTGTCCAGTCGGAAACCTGAATTTTACCCGAGCAGCTGTATGTGGTTTCAAGAGTTGCAACATTTTCTTCAAGACAAGCCGCCGCAGTTATGATTTTGAAAACCGAACCCGGCTCATAACTGTCACTGACAATGAAGTTTCTCCATTTTGAATAAAGCATACCGTTTCGCGCCTTGCTTTTTTCAGCCGCATCCTCATAAGCTTCAAGTGCCTGACGTTCCGAATCCGTAAGACTCTGCGGATTGTTAAGGTCATAATTCGGCATGGATGCCATTGCAAGAATCGCTCCCGTGTTAACATCCATAACTATTCCGTAAGCACCTGCGCCCTTTGAGTCGATATATGCCTGCTCAAGCGAATCCTCGAGGTATCTCTGTATAACCTCATCTATTGTGAGAACAAGACTTGTTCCCTGAGTTGCGTCGTAATATGTTTCAAACTCCTGCTTCATAACATCGCTCTTGCCGTTCTGAGCTGTTATGATTCTGCCGGGCGTACCCGTAAGAGCGCTGTCATATTTAAGTTCAACACCTGACCTTCCGATATCATCCGTACCTGTAAAGCCGATTACGTTCGATGCAAGAGTCCCATAGGGATAATATCTTTTGACATCGGGGTCAATTCCGATTGCAGAGCTGTAATAAATCTTCTTCTCGTGCTTTTCAAGTACACCGTCTTTGTTCTTCTCAAAAACATCATACTCATACGCATTTCCCATAAGCTCTGCAATTTTTTCTTTTTCTTCAAATTCTATCTGTCTTTTGATAACAAGATAGGCATATCCGCTTTTGTCTGCCTTTTCTTTTATACTTTCGAACTCAATTCCCGTTATTTCGGAAAGCTTGCGGCAAAGGTCATTTTTGAAATCATCATGTTCAACAAGTGTTTTGACATTGGGTTTTATGTAAACCTTCCAGACCGATGCGCTCTTTGCAAGCACCGTTCCGTTTGCATCATATATTATTCCTCGTTCCGCCGATATTTCCGTATCGTGAAGCTGATTTTTCTCCGCTTGTTCTTTATACTGCTCGCTGTCGATTAGCTGAATTCTTGCAAGGTTTACGGATGTTACACCGAACACGCCGACAGCCAGAGCAACGAATACAACTATCGTTCTCAAAAACAATCTTCTTCTCGGAGACATTTTGTTCAAGCCGTTTCTTCCCTTCATATTTCTTTTATACAAAAATAAATAACGCTGTCCCAAAAAACAGCAAACAAAAATCACAATTCCCGACAAACAATGCATCGGAAACGGTTTCTGCGTCCGTATAATTGAGACAGCCTTGACTATAACTCTTTAATGTATATGCCGTTCATTGCCATGCATATGCAAACAAAGCGGACAAATCACCGCCGTTATCTTCAGTCGGCTGATTATTTTGCCTCTTTATTTTCCACAGCTTTCCCGCCGGCTACAACCACTTCGTCGCCATCCGTGTTGCCGAAGTAGTGTATTTGGTAGCGTTCCAGCTTATGCATACCCAAAACAGAAACCGCATATTCATCAACCTTATCAAGGGAAACTGTCGAGTTAAGCTGCATCATAAGTCTTGTGTTTTCGCTCTGTGCTTCTTTAAGCTTAAGCTCCCAATCTCCCGATTCGCTTTGAAGAGTTACAAGCGAAATCTTTGAGAAAAGCACGGAGCCAAAAAGCAAAATAAGCACCGCCGAAACAAAGAACAGCTTTACCGCACGAAGAGCAGAGGCTGCCGACTCTCGGCGAATCTGCGCTGCCGTTTTGGGCTTTCTCTGAACAGGCTTTTCTCTTTCCGGTTCCTGCACTTCGGGTTTGAGCGCAGGCAAATCGAACAGCGATAAATCAAGTGCTTCACTGCGATTATAGTCTGTCATTCCTCTGTCTCTCCTTTCTAAGTTGATTTATTATAGTCTTTTAATAACCAGTTAATTTTTCTGCCGTGCGAAGTCTTGCACTTCGGCTTCTGTTATTTTCTGTAACCTCAGCCGAGCTTGGCGAAACCGCCTTAAAAACTTTTGCACGCGGTGAATTTCCGCAAACACAAACAGGAAAATTCTTCGGACAGGTACAGCCTTTTGAAAACTCCGCAAGCTGTTTTTTTACCGTTCTGTCCTCTAACGAATGGAAGGTTATAACACTCAATCTTCCGTTTTTATTAAGACAGTCGAACATATCCGAAACCGCATTATCAAGTCCTGATATTTCTGAATTTATGTAAATCCTTATTGCCTGAAAAGTTCTTCGGGCGGGATGTCCGTCCCTTTTGGCAGCTGCAGGCATTGCGGATTTTATTATATCGGAAAACTCGAAGGTTGTTTCTATAGGCTTTATTTCTCTTGCTTTAACAATTGCCTTTGCAATTGACGGAGCAAATTTTTCTTCGCCGTAATCATAAATGATTTTTCTCAGCTCATCCTGAGAAAGCGTGTTTACCGCCTGCGCTGCACTCATTCCTTCAAGGCTCATTCTCATATCGAGCGGGGCATCATGATGGAAAGAAAATCCTCTTGACGGTTCATCGAGCTGGTAAGAACTCACACCGAGGTCGGCAAGAATACCGTCAACACCCTCTATGCCGAGCGAAGCAAGAATATTTTTTATGTTGAAGAAATTATCGTGCACCAATGTCACACATTCAAACGGAGCAAGCCTTTCCTTGAGCGTTGCAATTGCCTGTGGGTCACGGTCTATGGATATCAGTCTGCCGCCGTCAAGTCGTTTTGCAATCGCAGTTGAATGTCCGCCGCCGCCCGAGGTGCAGTCAACATAAATTCCGTCAGGCTTTATGTTGAGAGAATCTATGGTTTCTTCGAACAGAACGGGAATATGTTTAAACTCCGAGGTTTTGATTTCATTCATCGTTTTATCCCCGCTTAATTGTAGTCCATAACACTCAGGTCAAAGCTTGCACCGGTATATGCCGAAGTGGTTTCAACCCATGCATCATAATTCCAGAGCTCAACTCTGTTCATGATTCCTACAACATAAACATCCTCGTCAAGATTTGCATATTCCTTGAACTCGTCTTTTACGGTGATTCTGCCGGATTTGTCAACGCTCGCCTTATCAACTCTGTTGGCAAGCCAACGCTGAGCTGCTATAAGCTGCGTGCCTGAAAGCTTTGAAGTGAATTTTTCGTTGAACGCCTGCCAGCTGTCTTCGGACATCAGAAGAAGACAGGGTTCTTCGTGGATAGATTTGAGAACATAAACCGTTGTACCGAGTTTTTCTCTGAACGAAGGAGGTATTGCCATTCTGTTAACTTGGTCAAATTTTCTTATTTCTTTTCCGCAAGTTGAAAAATCCATATGCCTCCTCCTTTCTGTAAAACTCAATTTTCTTTTTTGAAAATTAACTATCCCCTTAAGTCTCCATTTATACCCTTTGCCACCCTTAAGTAAACACATTATAGCGTGAATATAAAATAATATCAAGGGGTTTTTGAAAAAATTTTTTCGATTTTCAAATATTTTTTGTTTACGACAAATATTTTAATGTGTCAGATTTTTTGGAGTTGTGTAAGCATTTTTTAAAACCACAACATATAGCTTCGGGCATAAAAATAGACCGAAAAATTCGGTCATGAAGTAAGAATCAGTAAATCCTCGGGAGAAATATCAGGCTGTAACGCACGGTTAACAGCAAGAGATGTCAGTTTCGCTGCCCTTTCTATCATCAAATCAATCTCTCTGGGCGTTACCATCATGCTTTCCGCTTTTTCGGAAACAAAGTTTTCATTGCCTGTACAGTCCATAATCAGCGTTGCGGCATCAACAACAGTCGGCACTCCGATGGATATAACAGGCACCCCGATTGTTTTTTTGCTGATTTCCTGCCTTGAATTCCCTACACCCGACCCGGGAATAATTCCCGTGTCACACATCTGTATCGTTCTTCCGAGGCGTTCAACATTCCTCGCTGCAAGCGCATCTACCGTAATAACAATATCGGGGGCAACAGTCTGCACAACACCTTTTATGATCTCTCCCGCTTCTGCACCTGTCTCGCCCGTAACTCCCGTCGCAACGGCACTCACGCAGCGAAGTCCCGAAAGTCCCGTTGAGCGTAGCAGCTCACCTGTTATATGCCTTGTTGCAAATATCATGGAGGCACATTTCGGTCCGAGTGCATCAGGTGTTATGCTCATGTTCCCGAGTCCCGCCACAAGCACGCTTCCGTTTTTCGGAATAATTCTGCGAATTTCATCCGCAACAGCCTCAAGGCTGTCGTCAATAAACTGTGCCTGATGTGTAAACGGTGCAACCTCAACAGTAACATATCTTCCGATGGGCTTCCCCACGGTTTTTTCTCCTTTTTCATTCAAAACATCAATCCTTGTTATTCTCGCACCGTTTTTTTCGAGAACATCCATCGCTATGCCTTCGAATGATTTTTTGTCTAAATTTTCGCATCTTTCAAGTGCCAAATCCGTTCTGAAATTCATATTTAAAATTACCTCTTGATTTTTTTCTCATTTTTTAGTATTATAAATTGCAAAAACTTGTAAATCTTTTAAACATTTTTCAAAAACTTCTTGCAATTGTTGAAAAAATGTGTTATTATAATCACCTGTATGAAGAAGGAGGTGTCGTTATGCCCAATATTAAGTCAGCTAAGAAAAGAGTTATAGTTAACAAGACCAGAGCTGCAAGAAACAAGTCACGCAACACAGCTCTTAAGACTGCTATCAAAAAGGCTCATGCAGCCGTTGAAGCAAACTCCCCCGAAGCAAATGCACTTGTTAAGGAAGCTATCAAGAAGGTTGATCAGGCTGCGGCTAAGGGTCTTATCCATAAGAACAATGCTGCCCACAAGAAGTCAGCTCTCGCACAGCTTGTAAAATAAGTTGTTTTCAATTCAAAATTATACCGAATGACCGTGGTTGTAAATTTTTTATGACCACGGTTATTAAGTTATTGACATTCAATAACAATTAAGATATAATTTTCTTGTAAATATTATTCGGGAGGTAATCTTATGGATTGCATTAAGAAGATTCTCAAAGTAGCAGGCATCATTCTTGCTGTTGCAGGTGTTGTTGCAGGCGTATATTTTGCTGTTAAGAAGTTCCTCGACAAGAAGAATCAGACAGCTGACCTTGAAGAAAATTACGTTTCATGCTCCTGCTGCGAAGCATAATTGAAAATATTCCCCCGTCATCTGACGGGGGCTTTTCGTTTTTTAAGATTTTCTTAATTTGCTTGCATTTTCATTGACAAACATTAAAAATCGGATATTATTTTAATTGTGAACTCAATGCGGTCATTTCTCTTTTGGCTTTGCAAGAAAGGATGCAATAAGCCCGCAAAGAACTGCTGCGGTTATTCCGCCCGACGATGCGGTAAGGGCTCCGGTAAGAATTCCTCTTACCCCCTGCTCTTTTATTGCGGTTTCCACTCCTTGTGCCATAAGATATCCAAACCCGGTAAGCGGCACCGTAGCGCCAGCACCTGCCCATTCCGCAAGGGGTTCATAAACACCGACTGCGGTCAGCACAACACCCGCCGCAACAAAAATAACAAGGATTCTCCCCGGAGTCAGTTTTGTTACGTCGATGAGTATTTGTCCAATGAGGCATATTCCGCCTCCGACGGCAAACGCTTTAAGCAAATCAGTCAATATTTCCACTGCATCAACCCGTTTCGTTTTTTACTATTATCGGCAAAGTTTTTGGTAATATTCCCGATTTTTAAAATTTGCTATTGACAAAACAAACAAATAACAATAAAATTTATATTGTAGTTTCTCAGGGGGAACAACATATTTTAAAGGAGAATTAAAATGGTATTTGAAAAACTTAAAAAAATCATCAGCGAACAGCTTGAAGTTGACCAGAGCATTATCTCTGAATCATCTTCCATAACAGGCGACCTCGGTGCAGACAGCCTTGACCTTGTTGACCTCGCAATGTCAATTGAAGACGAATTCGATATTGAACTTTCCGATGAAGCTCTTGACAAAATCAAGACAGTCGGCGACCTTGTTGCATATATCGAAGACAGAATCTGATTAACGATAAAAAACCGCAGTTTAATCTGCGGTTTTATTTTTTGACAGCTTTCATTTATTATGATAAAATATATTTGAGGTGTTTCAGATGATTATAAAAAATGTTACTGTTTACGGCAAGGATTTCAATCCGGAGATTAACGATATCATTATCGACGGAGAAAAAATCGCTTCCATAGGTAAAACTGACAATGAAGGACTTGATTTTTCCGGATGTGTTGCAATACCCGGATTTGTTGATATACACATTCACGGATGCAACATGGCAGATGCCACAGACGGCAATCCTGATTCTGTTGCAAAAATGAGCAAATGGCTTGCACAAAAAGGCATAACATCTTTCTGCCCCACAACAATGACACTTTCGGTCGATACATTGAAAAAATGCTTTGAATTTATTGCCGACACAATGGGAAAAGAAGAAGGTGCGTATATCCACGGCATAAACATGGAGGGTCCCTTCATTGCGCCTGAGAAAAAAGGTGCACAGGCAGAAGAACATATTCTCAATCCGGATTTCACAGTTTTCAGCGAACTGAACTCAATTTGTCCCGTCAGACTTGTTGACATCGCACCCGAAAGGCCCGGCGCAAATGAATTTATTGCAAAAGCAAAAAATATCTGCACGGTTTCAGCAGCACACACCACAGCAAACTATGAAACGGGCAAAAAAGCAATTAAGTCAGGAATCTCGCACGCAACCCACCTTTATAACGCAATGAACGGCCTTGCCTCAAGAGAAGCAGGAATGGTAGGTGCAGTTCTTGACAGCGACAAAGTTAACGCAGAGCTCATTTGCGACGGTATACACATCTGCCCTGCTACCCTCAGAATCACCTTTAAAGCCCTCGGAGAAGACCGCACGGTTGTTATCAGCGACGCCATGATGGCAGCAGGACTCAAAGATGGAGAATACACTCTCGGCGGTCAGAAGGTAATCAAGAGAGACGGTGCGGCACGACTTGTTGACGGAACGCTCGCAGGAAGCAGCACAAACCTTTTTGACGAGTTCAAAAATCTTCTTTCTTTCGGAATATCTGTTAAACATGCTCTTAAATCGGTTACAATTAACCCTGCAAGAGCAATTGGTGTCGACAATATCACAGGCAGTATTGACGAAGGAAAAAATGCAGATATCGTTATCCTTTCAGATGACTTTTCAGAGATTAAAGCTGTGTTCATCAAAGGTAAGCGTATTATATAATATAATATGAAGGTAATCTTGCAAATAATATAATGTAATATATAAAATATACAATATAATAGTCTGCATATATGCAGTAAAGGCGAAGGGCTTTACAATTTCGAGTTGTAAAGCCTTTTTACTTGCGTGTGTGGAAAACCCTGTGGAAAAAGTGGATAACTTTAAATCTTTGTTCATTTTAAGAATTATTTCGGTAAAGTTATTCACTTTACAATATAATTTAGTTCTTGTTTGGAACATTTTTATACTGTATATACAGTATACAGAGGTGAATAACTCTTGCAGGATTTGTATTTTTGACTTGCATATTACTGCAAATAAGTTTGTTGCTTCATTACAACAAATCAAAAGAAGAAGTTAAACCCCCGACTTCATATGAAGCCGGGGGCAAAAGTTTTTATTCAGTTCTGTTGATTCAATCAGGGATTAACAACTACTGATTTGCTGTGCTTATCCTGTGAAATGGTGTCTGCATATGTGTAGTGGTTAACAATCTTTTCGATGTCAAGGTTATCAACCTTACCGTCATGGTTTGCGTCAGCAGCTTCAAACTTTGCTGCACTACCAACATCTGCCTGAGTAAGCTCTTCACCGCTGCTTGTCATAGCTGCGATTTCAAGAGCCGATGCGTCTGTACCGTCGATTCTGGTATCGCCGTTAATATCACCGTAAACAACTGCGTAATATCTGAATCTTTCCTTGTTTTCAACAGTACCGATGAAGTAAGCACCTGTACCCATACCACGGCCTGAGCCTGTGATTGTAACTGTTGTACCTGATGTTTCATCTTCTCTCATACCAACAATCTGAATGAGATCCATGATTGCACCAACGCCTTCTTCAAGGCCGAATATCTGACCGGTAATACGCTGTGCACCGACATTTGTTATAACTGTTCCGACAAGTTTTTCACCTGCTTCGTTAACATTCGAAACGATGTCAGGAGAAGTGAGGTAGTTGAGCTTGTAAATAGCCTGATTAAGAGCTGCTGCCATGTCGTCAACTTCACTCTGTCTTTCACAGTCGATTGTTTCGTCCTTAGTCATCTTTATGGAGTCAGCAAGAACCTGTTCCATAATAGCCCACTGACCATCTTCCATGTTATAACCAACATTTTCATCATATGACAGAGGATCATCTTTGATTGCATTTGCAAGAGCAATATAAGCCTCAAGCTGAGTCCAGTCTGCAGGACCGGTGAAGGGAACAAGCTTATAGTATGCATCTATAAGACCATAGAATGCTTCGGAAGCCATTGACTGAGTAAGCTCATCGTCTGCAAGAATTGAATTCGAAGAAGCTTTAATCAATGATTCTGCATAGTTATAAGCAATTCTGAATTTTTCATATGATTTCGCTGTGTAAAGCTTTGTTATTTTAAGTGTACCATCAGAGTTAACGCCGTCATATTTCTGGTTGAGACCGGCATTGCCTTCATATGAATCCTTGAAGGTATTTGTTGCCCATTCAAGCATCTTTGTTTCAACAGTTTTTGATCTGTTTGCCTCTGCATTTTCATACATATAGGAAACATAGTCGATGTTATCATAAAGAGCTTTTCTGTTATCATAGAGTGATTTTACATATTCACGGTATGATTTATAGATCTGAATGTTAACTTCTTCAGCATATGACATATTCTCTATGCTGAATGCAGTGTAGGAACCAACAAGTGAATCATAAGCTGCGGTTGACATGGGAATTGGTGATACGCCTGTAACAAAAGAATTGTCAACTGTTATATATCTGAAGCGAGGACGGAAGAAGGTGTATTCGCCTTCACCGTATTCAGAATTTTCAATTGCCTTATATGTGAGACCTCTTGAGGCGAGCCATGCAGCAATTGTATTGAGATGACCGATAGAAAGATCATCCCACTGGTATATGCCGTTATAGGTGAGGTTACCTGCTTCATCTCTGCCGTCGGGAATAATATCAAATTGAAGAGCATCGATATCAGGAGTATCTGCAAGAGCAAGTCTTACAATTGACTGAACTTCTTCTCTCGAGAACTCAACATCATATCTGTCATCTTCAGCCATTTCAAGAGCGAGAGCAAGCTGTTCGTAGTTAGCTTCATTCATATACGCCATATTAATGGTATTATAATATTTAATAGCGCCATTGTCATCTCTAGTAGTGTAATATGCACCGAATGTGTAATCAACATAGCTGAATTCTGTTGAGGTTGTTGTGCGGAACGGGTACATTGATGTGGGTATGCTCGGTGTATCGTCAGCATAATTTACAACCGTAGTTGTTCCGTCACCATTGTCAACAGTGATGTCTGTAGCAGTAACTATACCGTCGTTGTTTGTATCAAGCTTGCCTCTGTTATAAAGCTGAGCTTCAACCGAATGCATGAACCATTCATGGTATGCATTTGAGAGATCGTTTGCCGAGAAATCTCTGTAGGATGAAGCAAAGCTGTCAGCATCCTTAAGAGCATCCTTGGCGCCTGTGTACCAATAACCTGTGTGACCGTAGTCTTCATATCTGAGGAACTGGAACTGATCCTGCTCATATTTTACGAAGGGATCTGCAGTTGTTCTGTTTGTGATATCCGAGAACTTGAAGCCGGAGAAGGTAGATACCGTACCTTTCTTATCATTATTATATTCATCGCTTCTTTCTGCAGATTCAATATATGACCACTTTCTCCAGATATTATATCCGTATACTGCTTCAGCTTCTGCTGTTGCTTCTGTAATAACAACTTCTTCAAGATAAGTGTTTTTAAAGCTTTCAAGAACAGCATCAGCTTCTTCTTTTGTTGTATATGATCCGTAAACGCTATCGTTCGTTGTGATAATGATATCGTAAGCTGTACCTTCTGAGTTTCTCTTAATCTGAAGCTTACCGTCAACAATAGCCTCTGCAGTTTCTCTGTCAGCCATCTTTTCGATGATAAGAGTTGCGTTGAGGTTGTCAGAAAGCTCTGATATATATCCTTCAAGGTTTTCTACGCCGTATTTTGTCATTGAGCTTTCAAGCATACCGTCTTCAGTGAAGGAACGGATATAGTCCATACCTGCAATGAGAGGAAGGGCTGTTGAAAGAAGCTCATACTTATATTTGTTAAGAAGGAGGAGAAGTCTGCTGATAAATGTGGGAAGAGAAGCGTCTACGGAAGCGTTTCCGTTTGCATCACGGCACGAAAGAAGCTGTCCGAGAGTTGTTACCGATGTATGACCGCCTCCGGTAAGAACATTATCTCTTACAGGAATAAGAACGCTGTTGCCGTTGAATACAAAAGCAAGAACACGGTCTATAATTCTGAGGACAACTGTGAGAGCGGGCTGGTTGAGTTCACCGTTTGTATAGTCCATGTTAACGGTGAGAAGATCAAGAATTCCGATAAGGTCAAACTCAATAAGGTTATTGAGAAGCCATGAGTTGATCAACTGCGATGATGTGTTGATATCGGGAAGCCATGATGTTGGAAGAAGTGAGAAGAGTGTTGCATCAATAAGGTCATAAACAGCATCAATCTTCATAACACCTTCTGAAGTATATGTTTCAACATCGGACTTAAAGGTAAGAGTAGCTACATCCGAGTATACTGTGGAAAGAAGGGTATTGAAGTTCGGTGTCCAGAGACCGGGCAATTCGTTAGCACTTTCTTCACCGTAAACACCGTTACCGTTCAAGTCGTAACCTATAAGAACAGGCATATACTGGTCAAGTGCCCAAGTAACGAACTGAGTAAGGAATTTTTCGAATGTTGTGTCTGTGCTGAAAACCATACTCTTGTTGAGCATGAGAATGTTGTTAAGGTAAGCTGCAAGATATGAACAGCCGATATCAAGAGCACCCTTGGGGATTACTACATCCTGTGTACCTGTCTGAGTACCATGAATATCCTTAATCTTAATTCTCTTTACTGTTTCGTAGGGAATAGGTTCAATAACATTGTTGTTACCGTCTGTTACAACGCCGATTCCGCCTGCCTGCTCAAGAGTATGTGCTGCATCAAGTCTTGCATAGTAGTTATTCTGGGGAAGAGCCTGAGATGCAAGACCTGCCATTCCGTAAGCGAGAACTGAAGGAATATCGTTTGCCCATTCGGGGAAGTAGCATCCGTCGATGAAATCATTGAGAGCCATCTTAATAACGGTTGCATAAACTTTATCCGTTGCAATTACATAGTTGGGACGGATGAAGTCAGGATTGAAATAATCAGCTGCATCTTTATCAGAAATATTAACGGGCATATCTGTGTCAATATAGTTATAAGCTGTAGCAACTGTTACGCCGTCAATTTCTTCATAATTTGTTGCATAGAAAACAACATTGGGATTTTCGTAAGGAACATATGTCTGGTCAACAACACCTTCTGCATCTTCAGCCACAAGAACCTTATTACCGGACTCATCCTCTGCATAGAACCAGATTGCATTGAGCTCGTCGCCCTTGAAGCCGAGGTGAGCTGAATCAGTGAAGAGACCGAATTCGGGAAGCATCTTAACAAGAAGACGGATAAGGTCGTTGAGAAGTGACATGAGGTTATCCTGAAGATGGATTCCCTGATAGTCGATAAGGATAAAGGTGTCAAGACCGCCCTTATTGAAGAGCCAGTCAAGCAACGCCTGAATCTTGAGGAGAGGATATGTGTTCTGGTCTTCTGTATATTCGGGAGCGGGAGCACCGTTCTGAACAAGAAGCGACTCAACAAGTCCGACAATCATTGTGAACATCTGATCATTGAGAATTTCGGGATCGCCGTAGGGCTGATCTTCCGTGATTTCAACGTCAAGCGCATCGCAGAGAACATCTGTAAGAAGAGGAACAACCATTTCGTCAAGAAGCGCTCTGATTACGTTGTTAACAAGCTGATAGAAGCTCATTGTGTGAGCCTCGGGAACACCGTCAAGGTCGTGGTCAGCCTGAATTGGAATACCTGTAAGTGATGCGCCGCCGGGCTGCTTGCCAAGAGCTTCACCCATGAGAGGCTCGAAGTTGGGACCGAGAAGTGAATTTGCGCCTTCTGCTGCGGTCATGCCTGTACCATCAATAAGTGCCCAGTCAACAAGCTGCTGAACGGCTGCGTCAAACTGGTCTACACTTGTGATCTGTACACCTGAGTCATCGATAAGAAGACCGTAAAGCATGGTCATGAGAGCATAGTCAACATTCTTCTGAGTATCTCCGCCTGTGTAACCTGTAAGGTCTGTGAGGAGATCACCGATGACATCTTCAAGAATTGAGCCATAATTGAAGGTACCAGAAACAATGCCTGTAAGAAGGTTAGACTGGTTTGAAAGCCATAAAATGAGCATTTCAAGAACTTCAGAGTCAGCAACAAGGTGTCTCTGCTTTCTTAAATCAAAGCCGGTAGGATTAAGGCCCTTTGATGTGTCAGTAAGGTCACCAAGAAGAGTTAAGAAATTTGCAAAGCCTACAAGTGAACCGTCCAAAGCATCAAACACACCAGCAAGTGTTCTGATAATACCGTCAACGCTTCTCAGGTCAAGAACACCTTTTGGGTTACCAGCTATTTCAAGTTTCTCATCCAAGTGAAGGCCGGCACCACCCGGTGTAAGTTCTGTAATAATTTTTACACCAATCATATCGTCGAGCTCATCACAAGTTAGAATAAGGTTTGCATCTGCAAGCAGTCCGTCAAGCATATCGAGCAGCCAGCCGCAGCTCTGCTCATAGTTGAGATAATACTTGGCACGGGATTCACCGGGTTCTCTGTAGTTGTTGGAGCTGTTGAACGCATAAACATTTACGCATGCTGCCGAAAGCACCATAACAAAAGCCATGAGAACCGCCAAAAGTCTTTTTGCTTTTTTCATATTTGCACCTCCATTTAAGATAAGCGTTTTCACGCCCCGAAGCCCATGCAAAAGGCTTCATGTCACGGACATATAAACAATGCCCTTATTTACAATAGTTACTTTATAAGGGAGTTGTTGCATACCTCATGCGGATATTTAAACATTTTTTAAACAATTTATGAACGATTTATGAACGAGGCAACCTTTTGTTTATATTAAACAAAGATTTTCAGATTATTTTGGTTATAAATTACAACAAATCTGCAAACATTTGTTTGTACCAACTTATCGCTGATTGCAACAAAAAAACAGACAATCCGAAAGATTGTCTGCATTTTATGTTAAATCTATCACATCAAAAAGGTTGCCCGCAAGGGGTTTTCCTGCGTTTTTCAGACGTTCGGGATGTTCGTGCCCAGATGTCAAAAGTATACAGTCTGTGCCCAGAGTGTCTGCCATTTCCGAATCATGCTCAAGGTCCCCTATGACAAGAACTTCATTACTTTTCGCCTTATTTCTGAACAAATAATCCTTTGCACGTTCAATTTTAGAGCTTGCAAAATAATCTCCCGCACCCAGAATTTCATCAAAATACTCCGAAATTCCATATTTTTTTATGTTCAGACATACCTGTTCATTATTCGATGATGAAACAACCACTTGCTTTGCACCGTTTTTTTTGAAAAACTCCAGCGCTTCAATTGTTCCGTCGGTCAGTCCGACATCCTTCAAATGATACAAATAACCTTTATTATATTGTTTAATTATAAGGCTGTAGTCCTCTTTTTCCATATCAAATACTTTTTCATAGAATCTGATAATAGGCACTCCGATACATTCTTTATAATAATCAATATCTATAGCTTTTCTGCCTCTGACAGCAAGCATATCGTTGACACTTGCAAGCGATGCACCGATATCATTGAGCAAAGTGCCGTTCCAGTCCCAGATAATATATTTATATTTCAACATTATGTCTCCTTTTGTTGATATTTATAAAGAAATATTATATAATAATCACGGTGATATTATGAATACATTCGAAAAAATATATGATGCCGTCAGAAAAATCCCGAGAGGAAAAGTCTGCACCTACGGACAAATAGCCGCCATGGCGGGCAATCCGAGGTGGTCAAGAGTTGTAGGGTATGCTCTGCACGTCAATCCCGAGCCCGGCACTATCCCCTGCCACCGTGTTGTTACAAAAAACGGAGAGGTTTCAAAGGCATTTGCCTTCGGCGGAGAGAATATGCAACGGCTTCTTCTTGCAGAAGAGGGGGTTGAATTTCTTGATAACGGCAGAGTGGATTTGAAAAAACACTTTTGGAGCGGAGATACAATATAATGTATATTGTAATATATTAACCCAGGAGCTTATCCTGAAGCTCAAGAATTTCGAGTATTTCCTCGCTCACTTTCAGCATATACTCAAGAATCTTTTCATCCTTCGCAAGATATCTGGCGGTCTTTCTGACTTCCTTGATAAATGAAGGGTCAAGAGGTTCTTTTTTTGCAGCCAACGGGCACATATTGGCACGAGGGTCATAAACGACCTCAAAAATCAGCTTACCGTCAACCTCATAAACAAGGGGAAATAACGGAAAAATCCTGCAAGCGAGCGGTCTTTCGGCTCTGTTGCACTCGCCCGAGCAGATTACCATGGGATAACCGTAGTTTCCTTCGGTTTCACAAACCTCAAATCCCCCTTTATTCACAAAAAGCGCCTCTTCCCCCGGGTAAAGCCACATGCCTTTACAGTCACCCCTGCAGCAAAGTCCGTCACAAAGTCTGCCGCAGTTATAAAATCCAAGAGGAGTTTTATGATAAAGACGTTCGTATGCGCCAAGAATTATATTTTTCATAAAGTAAGTATCCTTTCTACGAACGCTTGAAGCGAAAAATCACATAATGTTTTGGGATGATTCAGATATTTTCCGAGAATTTCTACTGTTTTTTCTTTGTTTTCAGCGGAATTATCAGAGAAAAGAGAAAGCGATGATTTCATCAGTTCAAGTGCATTTTTCTGTTTTTCAAGCCACGGCTCAAGCTCAAGAACCATAGGATTATCAAGATTTTTAAGTCCTGAACAACATCTTTCAAGCAATTCAATATAGCTGCCCACAGTACCTATCGCACCGAAAATATTGCCCGAGAAAAACTGCTGCTGTGCAAGATTTAATGTTTCATTAAGCATGGGCGAATTTTCAACCTTAAGACATGAGGTCAGAAGGTTATCGAGAAGAGGCATAAACAGCTCTTTTTCTTCTCCGAGAACGATTTCGCACGCATTTTGCCACGACCCAAATCCATCATATGAAACAGGGTTCCAAAGATAGTCGCAAACAGTAAGTAAAGGTATTCTGCTTGACAGAGCAAACTCCATTGTGTTAGAAACAATACCTCTTGAATAGCGGTACAAGTCGGTTTCTCTACCATTCAGATAACCGATGTGCATCTCATTATACATTTCCGCATCGTTCACGGGGAAGTTATCCCAGTAAATCGGAGGTCTGTTTGTTGCATTTTCAAAAATGACTGCCTCACGCACCGTAATTTCCTGAGAACAGATATTTTTACCCGTCCAAAAAATATCGATGTCACCCGAAATTCCTTGACCCAGCTTAGAAATATAGTATTCATCTCCCCTGCCGTGATATTGCAAAGGGCAAACGGTGAGGGTGCATTTTTCATCTTTTGCTTTAAGGTGATTACGGAATTTATCAGAAAGAGCGATATGTGCATTGACGGCTTCACCGTCAAAAGCAGCTTTATCCTCCTCAAACCAAAGATTATCGGGAATATCATCAAGAAGGAGTCCAAAGTTGCGTATGCCTATGCTGTAAAGTTGTTCAGCTTTACAAGTAAGCTTATCAAAATCTTCATCAGAAGAATACTTCATACTAAGTCCCGGAGCAATGCAATAGTGAAAATTCACAAATTTTTCCTTGCAGAGTTGCGCCAGTTCTGAAAGTGCGGAAAGCTCGTTTTCGGGATAAAGTTCTGACCATTTATCGCGGTGATAAGGGTCGTCTTTCGGGGCATAATAATATGTGTTCATGCCATAAAACGACATAAGTTCAAGCATCATTCTGCGGTTTTCATGATTCCATGGATTACCGTAAAATCCTTCTATATAGCCACGCACAGCGAATAAGGGATAGTCGGTAACAGTGCCGATAAAGAACTTTTTATCCTTCATCATCCGAGCTATTCTGTTAACGGCTCTGAAAAGACCTTCACGGCATGATACTGTCACGGACAGGACAAGACCGTCGGCAGTTTTTTCGGAAGAAATTATATACTTTTCACCCGTCAGTCTTCTTGCTTCGTCTATGTATTCAAGTCTGCGCGAATTCTCTTTTGTAATATCAATGTAAAGTTTATCACCTTTACAAAAGTCACACAAATATCCGTCAAGAATACCTTTCGCATAATCACGGTCAAAACCGTTTATCTTGATTTCGGAGGGAGAAAATTCAATCCAACCCGTGATTTCGGGTTTCTGAAAAGCAGGATAAATCATAATGATTTAATCTCCTTCTTATATTTTTCAATATAGGCGTTGTTTATTTCGTCGCCGCCGTCAACGTTTGAGCTGGCAAAGTGTTCGGGGCTGAAGCCTCTTTTTGCACAAATGTCAACAGCCTCGGCAACTATCGCATTGAGTATCAGTGCACCCGTTACGGTAGAGGTCGGGCAGATTTTTCCCTCTATTCCGTCAACTTCAACGCAGGCATCGCCCACACAGCCGAAGTTGTCAAGTACGATGGCTGCAATTTCGCAAAGTCTCTTGCCACTCTTGTGGCGTGAAGCGCCTGCGTATGTGTGCTCGAGGTTGGTCAGTGCAATTACATTCAGCTTTTTCTCTTTGCAAAGCAGAGCCATATCAACTATAACGCCGTTTCTGCCTGAGTTTGATATGATTACAACTGTGTCGCCTTCAGCCATACCGTAGTCGTCAAATATTCTTTCTGCATAGCCTTCAACACGCTCTGCGTTTGTGCTTTCGCTTGCAGATATGTGAAGCATAAGCGGCTCTACAAGAATCGGCTGAATGTTTACAAGACCGCCTGCACGGTAAAACAGCTCTTCCGAGAGCATATGTGAGTGACCGGTGCCGAAAAGGAAAATCTTTTTGCCTTTAATTAATGTATCGGCAAATACTTCTGCCGCTTTTTCGATTGACGGTGCACCCTCTGTGCTGATTTTTTCAATAATACTTTTTGCAGTTTCTATGTATTCAAGATATTTTTTCATTAAAGTTTCCTCGCAAGCTCAACAGCACTTTCTTCGGGTGGCACAGTAAGCAGTTTAATAACAATATTCGGATAAATATCTTCAATGTCGGCTTTAAATATTTTGGTAAAAAGAGCGTTATGCACGAATATTCCGCCGTAAAGTCCGAGCGAAGAGCAATATTTTATCTTATCAAGCAGTATAAGTACTGTTTTTGCAAAGCTGTGTGCTTCGCTGATTATTATATCTTTTGCCGTATTATCGGTTTTTGCAAGCTTGCCGACTTCTGCCGCAAATCCTGCAATTAT
>JAZSDF010000107.1:0-4199 GCA_045531035.1 Acutalibacteraceae bacterium
CGATGCACCCAGAAAGCCCAGAAGAGAATTCAAGGGCGACAGAGGCGGCAGAGCTCCCAGAAAGAATAACGACTGATAAAAATTATCACCGCAGATTGATACTGCGGTGATTTTTGTTTGGCACAAAACAACAGTTGAGAGTATAGGGATCTTGTGATATAATTTTCATATATTGCTCCCGAAAGGATTTTTTATGATTGCAAAAGACGTAAAGCTTATTGAATATTCAAAAAGTGTTGATATGGGAAATTGCATAACCCATGCAATCGGTGCGGTTTTATCGTTTGCGGCGATTATCGTTATGATGATTTCTGCCGAAGGCGTAAGAGAAACCGTTTCTGCCCTTCTCTACGGAATTACAATGCTTGCGGTTTATACAATTTCCGCCGTGTATCACGGACTGCAAAAGGGCGAACCCAAAAGAATCGCAAGGCTTCTTGACCATTCTGCGATTCCGCTTCTCATTGCGGGAACAACAACTCCCTATGCGCTGATTACCCTTTATGACATAAGCGTTTTTCACGGAATTGCCGTTCTTGGTGCGGCATGGTTCTGCGGTTTGTTCGGTCTGATTTCAAAACTGTTTTTCTTTGAGAAACTGAAAAAAATCACTTATGCGGTATATATAATTTGTTGTGCGGCAATGTTTTTAAGTGCAATTCCCGTTATTGATGAGATAGAAAAGGGTGCGTTTAGTCTTATTGCCGCAGGCAATGCCGCATATCTCATCAGTGCGATTTTCTGTTACCTCGGTATCAGACGTGAAAAATTCCATGTTGTTTTTCATCTGATTACTCTGATTGCAGGTGCGATACATTTTTATGTTATTTATGCTATAGTTATAAGGTGAACCATGAACGAAGAAGATAAGCTTCTGCTTGCGAAAATCCGTGACAGGGCAAGGCAATGCAGCGATAATTCAATGATAACAAGCAGCGTTTTTCTCGATATGAGAGAGCGTTCTGTCGTTGCGTCATCACGCTTTGATGCACAGATGATTTTCTACGGCGGATTTGAGGATTCCGAAAGAACAACCGCAGTTTTTCTGCCCGAATATGTTGAGGCACAGAATTTGCAGGAGTTGTTTGAATATTTTGAAGAATGTCCCGAAGCCGACCCGATTGCGATAATCGAAATCGAAAAGGATAAATTTTCTCCCCCTCTTTCCCACCGTGACTATCTCGGTGCGTTGATGGGACTCGGAATTAAAAGAGAAATGACTGGCGATATAATTGTTAATGAAAACGGCTGTAAAATGGCGGTTCTCGAAAAAATTGCACCGTTCATCGTTGAAAATCTCGGGAAAGCGGGCAGAGGTACACTCAAGGCAAAAATTGTTCCGTCGGGCGAAGCGAGAAAGGGCACAAAATCCGTCGGTATTCCCGACAGCTTCACCGTATCATCGATGCGTCTTGACAGTATCGTCAAAAACGCTTTCCGTGTTTCGAGAGGGGATGCGTGTGCGGCGATTGAATCGGGTCTTGTTTTTGTAAATGACCTTGAATGTACGAAGCCCGACAAGAAAATTTCCGAGGGCGACAAGGTAGTTTTCCGCCGCAAGGGCAGAATTATCATCACGGATTGCTCGTCTGTTTCCAAAAAGGGCAGAGTAATTGTTGAGATAATAAGATTCAGTTAAAAATCTATTGATATTTTTTGGAAAAGTGTTAAAATCGTTTTGTTACCAAAAATCGGAGGTGCGATATGAGTCAGTTGATAATGTTCAAAAAAGTAGTCCCCGCCGAGTATCCTGAAGCTTATGCAGGCTTCAGCTTCCGCCGTTTTAACGGAAGTGACGAGGATAAGCAGGCATGGGTAGATATGTGCAAAGGTTCGATTATCGGCGAAAACAACGATATAACAGCCTATGACAGATGCATGACCAACGAGGTCGGCTATGACGAGAAATATGTTTTCATCGTTGAAAGAGACGGCAAACCCGTTGCAACAACTTCAATTCTTCTTTGGGAAAACAAGGAAGCAAGAGTGCATATGGTTGCTGCAAAGCCCGAGTGCAGAGGCAGAGGCGTGGGCAAGTATCTTGCCGATATTGCTAATGCGGCGGCTTACGAAAGCGGATGCGAAATCGCAACTCTTTCAACCGATATCTTCCGTATTCCTGCGGTAAAAAGCTATCTCAGAGGCGGTTTCAGACCCGTTATTCTTGATGACGAATCCGAAGCACGCTGGAAAAAGTGGCTTACTGAAAACAACTATTCGGATATCTCTGCGGTTGACAACGATTATCAATTCTTAAAGGTTCTTTGCGAAAACGGCGAAACTTAATTTGAAGCAGATAAAATCCTTCGGCTCATCTCGTGTGGGCCGATTTTTTGTTATTTATTTACAATTCTTTAATTTTCAGTCAAAAAAATCGTAAAATAGGTCTTTTATTTTATAATATATAGTGTTATAATATATGCTATTATGGTATGTCCAAAATAATGGGAGGAAAAAAGATGTCCGAAATTATTTCAGTAAATAATCTCAGCAAGTCCTACGGCAGCCATCAGGTGCTCAAGAACATTTCGTTCAGCTTTGAAGGCGGACAGATTATCGGCTTGCTCGGTCCCAACGGAAGCGGCAAAACCTCGCTTCTCAAAATTCTCACAGGTCTTATTCACGATTACTCGGGAGAGGTGCTTATCGAAGGCGATGCACCCGGCGTTGTAACAAAGGCAAAGGTTGCTTATCTTCCCGAAAAGACCTATCTTGCAGACTGGATGCGCTGTAAGGATGCAATCGAGTTCATGGCGGATTTCTATAAGGATTTCAACAAAGAAAAGGCATATCAGATGCTCGATGTTTTCCAGCTTCCGCCCAAACAGAAAATCAAGACAATGTCAAAGGGTATGCAGGAAAAGCTCCAGCTTCTTCTTGTCATGTGCAGAAACGCAAAGCTTTATATCCTTGACGAGCCTATGGGCGGCGTTGACCCTGCAGCAAGAGATTTCATTCTCGAAACAATCCTCAAAAACCGACCCGAGGGTTCAACAATTCTCATGTCAACCCACCTTATTCAGGATGTTGAAGAGATTTTTGATTCCATTCTTATGATAGGCAGAGGCTCGCTTCTGATGAAGGATACCGTTGCCAATATTACAAAGAGCGGAAAGACCATTAACGATATATTCAAGGAGGTGTTCAGCGTTGACTGGAAATATTAATAAACCCAAAAACAAGTTCGGTATGCTTCTTAAGCACGATTTTCTTGCCAGCGCAAGAGTTATCAGCCTTTTCTATATTGCGCTTGTTATTCTTATCGGTGTTTTCGGTATTTGCGCTGCACTCGGCGGCGGTGACTCGGTCAGCGCAGAATTTGCCGAAAAGCTCACAACGGTGCGTAACGTTTCAATCGTTCTTTCGATTGTTGTTTCGTTTCTGCTGATTTTCGTAACCTTCTTTTTCGTTGTTTACGATTTCTTCAAATCGCTGTTCAGCCCCCAGGGCTATCTGAGCTTCACCTTGCCCGTATCAAGCAATCAGCTTCTCGGTTCAAAGGTTATTGTTTACGGCGGCTGGATGCTTCTGAGCTATGCCGCATTTATGCTCACAAGCGTTTATCTTATGAATTACACAGCCAATGAGGTTGTGGGCATGGAGAAAATTTCGCTTTTCGAATCTCTTCTCACGATGCTCGGAGATTTCCCCTCAACAACACAGATTATCGCATACCTTGTTTACATGGTGCTGATGTTCTTTGTTATATTCCTCAGCTTTGTTTCAATTGTCTATTTTTCAATAACCGTTTCTCATGTAAGACTTCTTCAAAAACGTTCGGTTATCTGGTCAATTGTTATTTTTTTTGTAACCGCTCTTGTTTTTCTCTGGATTTCTTTCAAGATGACAGAGGTAGTCAATTTTGTTATGGTATTCAATGAAGATAAAACTCTCGGCTTCGGAATCCTCAGCCCCAACGAATATCTTATAGGCAACCAGCTCGGCATGGAGGTTACTCCCGGCTTTGCGTTCCTTGCACTTGATGTTATTATTTTCTTTGTAACATCCTACATTATGCATAAGAAGGTAAATCTTAAATAAGGAGAGATTACCATTAAAATCGGAATTTTCGGAGGCACATTCAATCCTCCTCATTCGGGTCATGTAAGGCTTGCGCGCGAAGCGGCGGACAGGCTCGGCTTTGAAAAGGTTTTGATTGTTCCCTCCTGCATTCCTCCCCATAAAATGCCCGGCAAGCT
>JAZSDF010000168.1:0-4358 GCA_045531035.1 Acutalibacteraceae bacterium
TCCGAGCGAACCATTGCGGGAGAAAATTTCTCGGTGTATTTCTGCCATATCCAGAGCGCAACGGCATCGGGATTATATATGATTGTACGGTCAACGGGAATATCACCGAGTTTTTTCTCCTTGAGTGCCGTTATTGCCGCATTGGGTTTTTCGGTTGTGTCATAAACCTCGCCGCCGATAAGCGAAACCGCAGAAGCATGGAGCGAGGATATGCAGATTGAACTGTTCAAATCAGCCATAAGCTATCTCCTTAAAAAACGGAAAGTGATGTTGCAATGCAATATACTATGGTATAGAACATTGAGAAAAGCTCCTTGAGACCGAGTTTTCTGAGGATTGCATCGAATTCTCCGAAAAGGATATGGTCAAAGGGTGATTTCGCCTCGTTGCTGACAAAACCTTCCTGCTTTTCGGCAGCCGAACCGTTGTCAAGCGTAAAGCCTTGTGTTCTGTAGCCGACGGGGGTTATGTTATCCATTGTGTAGTAAACCGTGATGTTTACAACGGTTGAGGATTTTTCGGGGATATCGCCCGTGAAGGGGATTTCGAGAACGTCACCGGGATTGAGCTTATTAAAAGCGGGAACATCAAACTTAAGCTTTGCACCGTCGCAGTAAACTGCAAGAATATTTACCTTGCTATTGTTGCAGACATTGGTAACGACAAGCTTTTCGGCATCACCCGTGAGAACACCCTCGTCACAGCCGTCGAATACAGCGTGAACGGTGTGGGATGCGTTGGTGGAATATTTGAACTGAGGATAGTTCTCATCGGTATAAACATCGGTGATGTTGTCGGTGAGGAGAAGAGTCATCATGAGAACTCTTGTGTAGTTATCCTTATATGTCATTCCGTGGAAAAGACCGTCAACAAACCATGTGTTATCGGGGAGGTAAGCGGTTGAAGCGTCGATTTCCATGTTGGGAGAAAGCTTGTTTTTGCCGTCGCAGGGATTTTTTTGCACATAGCCATCGGCAAATCTTGTGCCGTAAGGAGCGCAGATTGCACCCGTTGAACCGTTGGTGGTGATAATGCCGTCGGAGTCAACATTCATGCCCGATACGATTCTTTCGCCGCAGCCTGCAATGATTGAGATATTCATACCGTTTTCAATACATTCGGTAAGCTTTTTGTTCATTGAAGGCAGAATTTCATAATGATAACGGTCACTGATTGCAATAAGTCTTGCACTTTCTTCGGGGTTGAGAAGCTGCTTCTTTGCATCTTCATATTTTTCGGTTGGAATGAAATCCCACAGACTGCCCCAATAACCAAGTGTGGGGATAAGTTTCGGGAAAAGAGAGTTGAGAAGATTGTCAATAAAACCGAGCTGATTTGCCTTGACAAGCCAGTTGTAGTTTTCCTCGGTCATTGTTCCGTTTTCAACAAAACGGACAAGACACTCTTCGTCGAATTCAACGTTTGCGGTCATAGCATCATAAGCGATACCCGCACCGCCGATTGCGGGTACGGTCATAACAGCATTGTCAACATCGTTTTTATAACCGTAGAGATTGAGATATGTAGCGGTAACCTGACCGCCGTGGCTGATTGCCCAGAGATTTACTTTGTCCTTTCCGCTGTGTTTTTTTACGGACTGAACAAAATCATCGAGCAAGCCTGCGCAGTATTCGGCGCCCATTCTGAAATCGGAGCTGAAATTATAGATGTTTTCGTGACCGATATATTCGGCAATTTCGTCGGAAATCTCAATTTCCTGTCTGTATTTGCCGTCGGGGAACTTTTCGTTGAGGACAACATTGTTTTTGTCGGCGGCTTCGGTGTAATCCTGATGAAGCTCATAAACACTTGTGCCGTCGGGATTGCAGCGGAGCTTTTCGAAAAGAGCTGTCATTTCCTCTGCAAGCACGTTTGCGATATATTCGGAGTTGCCTACGGTGAGTGCGCCCAGACCGATTCCGAGCTCTGCAATTCTTGCAAAAACACGTTCGAGTACATGATCCCAGTTGAGTCCCCAGACGCTTTCACCCGTTTCAAGGCTGTCACCGTAATAGAGATTGGTTGAGCTGTAGCCTGGAACGATAATAACGGGATATTCCGTTAAATCGCCCTTTACTTCACCCGATGCGGATGCGATTACCGCACATGACGAAACGGCAATTATAAGCGAAAGAATTATGCAAAGCAATTTTTTCATTGATATCCGACCTTTCCTCGGTTTTATAACTAAATATTAACACAGTGTTAACATATTTGTAAATAGGCAATTATTCTTTATCCATATATTCAAGCACACGCTGAATGAGCCCGAGACGGTTTTCGCCTTTGAGAAGTTTTACCGAAATATAAGGCTTTCCTCCGCCTGCGCTGACAACGAACCTGCCTTTGAAATGCACTGATGTGCGTGCAACAAGCTCCATGTCGAGAGCGTTGATTTTAAATATAATCTTATCGCCCTGCATTGTGATTTCATAGATATCGTGCGATGCCGCTTTCCCTCGCAGGAGGGCAATTCTTATAAGACCCTCAACGCACGGCGGCGGGTCTCCGAAACGGTCAACAAGCTCGTCGATAACATCGGAGGCATCGTCGTCGTTTCTGATATCGGCAATTCTGCGGTAAATCTGAAGTCTCTGCGGAACGCTTTCGATATAGTCATCGGGAATATGTGCGTCAATCGGAAGGTCAATAACGCAGTCTTTTTCGAGAACCTCGGATTTTTCACCCTTTTCTTCGCTTATTGCCTGCTCGAGAAGTTTTACATACATTTCATAGCCGACCGTTTCCATGTGACCGTGCTGATTTGCACCGAGAACATTGCCCGCACCTCTGAGTTCAAGGTCACGCATTGCAATGTGGAATCCCGAACCGAATTCGGTGAATTCTCTTATCGAATCAAGACGGCGTGTAGCAATTTCGCTGAGCTGTTTTCCTCTTGTGAAGGTGAAATATGCACTTGCACGGCGTGACGACCTGCCGACTCTGCCTCTTATCTGATGAAGCTGGGCAAGACCCATTCTGTCGGCATTTTCGATGATGAGTGTGTTCGCGTTGGGAACATCGACGCCTGTTTCGATAATTGTTGTGCAAACGAGAATGTCGATTTCGCCCTCAAGAAGTCTGCGCCATACCTCGCTGAGTTCGTCTTCGCTCATTTTTCCGTGACCTATTCCGACATTCGCATCGGGAAGCATGGCTTTGATTTCCGCCGCTTTTTTCTCAATATCCTCAACTCTGTTGTAGAGATAATAAACCTGACCGCCTCTGCGTAATTCCTGCTCCATCGCCTGAACGAGAACGGGCATATTGTGTTCGATAACATAGGTCTGCACGGGAAGTCTGTCCTGCGGAGCTTCTTCAAGCACGGACATATCACGGATTCCCGTCATCGCCATGTTGAGAGTTCTCGGAATGGGGGTGGCGGTGAGGGTGAGAACATCAACGGTGGGGAAGTTCTGCTTGAGTTTTTCTTTTTGAGCAACGCCGAAACGCTGTTCTTCGTCAACGATAATCAGCCCGAGGTCACGGAACTGAACATCTTTTGATATTATTCTGTGAGTGCCCACAACAACGTCAACCGAGCCTCTCCGAAGTCCGTTCAGAGTTTTTTCGATTTCTTTTTTTGTGCAGAAACGGGAAAGCATGCCCGCTTCAATCGGGAATCCCTCAAAACGCTTCAATATCGTCTGATAATGCTGAAGCGCAAGAATTGTTGTGGGAACAAGGATTGCGCATTGTTTGCCGTCGGCTATGCACTTGAATACGGCACGGAGTGCAACCTCGGTTTTGCCGAAGCCTACGTCACCGCAGAGAAGTCTGTCCATGGGATAGGGCTTTTCCATATCCTTTTTTATTTCATGGATGCAGCGGAGCTGGTCATCGGTTTCAACGAATTCAAAACGGCGTTCAAAGTCGCTCTGCATATCGATATCCTGTGAAAAAGCATGGCCTTTGAGGCTGATACGTTTTGAATAGAGTTCTATGAGCTCTTTTGCCATATCCTTGACGGCACTTTTGACCCTTGAACGGGTTTTCTGCCAGTCCTTGCCGCCGAGCTTGTTGAGCTTCAGGGGTTTGTCGTCGCTTTTCGGACCGATATATTTTGAAACCTGGTCGAGCTGTGTTACGGGAACATAGAGATTATCACCCTTGTCATAGCGGATTTTGATATAATCCTTGGTTGTGCCCGAGGCTTCAAGGGTCTGTATGCCCTCAAAAATACCGATACCGTGTGCGGCGTGAACAACATATTCTCCTCTGTGAAGCTCGTCAAGGTTATTGAAGGCATTTTTGCCTTTCTTGGTCGAAACGACCCTGTTTTTCGTAACAACCCGGTTACGGTATGTGATAAGTGTGAATTTTGCCGACGGATACTCCATTCCGTAGGATACGCCGCC
>JAZSDF010000065.1:0-12260 GCA_045531035.1 Acutalibacteraceae bacterium
AATTATTCTTGCATATTTCAAATTACCGCTTACGGTTGTTGCGATTGCGGCTTGTGCGGTGGCGTTTTTGACAGGATTCATAATATAAAAGGAGATTATTAATGTTAAAAACAATAATTCTACTGATTCAGATTATCTTGATAGCAGTTTACCTCGCAATAAACATTCAGATAAAAAAATATATCAAAGCACATTCTGAAGAAACTCTGAAAAAATGCGAAAATTATCTCAGCAAAAAAATAACAGTCAGAAATGTGCTCATTCTGTTAATAGCTTTGTGTGCATTATTATTGATTATTATACGATAATTATAATAAATCCCACCGAAAAATTTCGGTGGGATTTATTCATCATACAAGCGACCATTCAGCCATTTTTCCGACCTTTTTCCATGCTGTTTCAGCCTCTTTCACCCATTCGTCAAATCCGTCGGGTGTTTCCGGGAAACGTTCATAAAGCGAAGTCATCATTCCGCTGTTGACAATCGCATTGATAACGCTCTTAAGCTCCCATATTTTGATATTGCCCGTAACAAGACCGATAAGAACAAAAATAAGGGTTTTGAGATAGTCGGTTAAGTTAAGTTCAAGTCCGCCCTCGCCCATTGAGCCGAGAATCTTGCGGCTGAAAATAACATCATGCTTGAAAAGAAATTCATTTGCCTTTGGAGTATGTCTTATAATCGCAGTAAGAAGTGCCATAAGGCTTGCAAACTCCTTGCCCTGCGTATCATTATACTTTTTATTGATGCACCAGAGTGCTTCTCTTGTGGGGTATTTTCCGTCTGCCATAGCTTTAGCAGCGGCATCAACTGCGATATCTTCAAGCACAAGTGAAGCTGTGCATCCCTCACCGCAGTTGGGTTTTGTTAAACAGGCGGCATCACCCATTGCGATAAATCCGTCGGCTACAAATGAATAGGGTGCTCTGTGATAAGGAGTTCTTCCTTTTTCTGTCCATTTGACGGTATGAGCGGGAATTTTAACATTCTTAGTGAAAAGCTCATACATTTTTTCAGCCTGCTCAAATCCTGAACAAGAGCCGATGCCGATAAGAGCATCCGTCATTCCGCTGGGTGCAATCCAGGATTTATACATAAGCCAGAAATCCGAATGAAGCCAGTTGCTTCTCTTTTCCTTGAAATCGATATAGCGAAGAATCACATAGAACATATCGTCAGGGGTAAGCTCGAACTTCTCAACGCCGTAATTATCGGGAAGACTTGTTCTGACAACTGCAGGGATACCCGAGCAGTCACAGACAAGACGGCAGTTGACAGCAAACTTTTCGCCGTCTTTTTCATATTCAACACCATTGATTTTGCCGTTTTCATCAAAAAGAAGACCCGAGAACGATGCCTTATAAATAATCTCCGCACCTGCTTCAATTGCCCAGTCGTTCATATAAACTATGTAGTCATGCTTATGCATACCGATAACGGGAGAGCATGAGGGCTTGGGATGATGACCGTATGCCGAATACATATTTTGGTCCTCAAACATGAAGGCAAAAATGCCGTCACCCTTTTTAACCTCGGGCAGACCGAAGCGTTCCATTTCCGCCTTTCCCATATGGAAAATATCATAATCGGGGCTGATGGTTTCCCTTGCGCTTCTGTCAATAACAAGAACAGAAAAGCCTCTTTCAGCCATTCTTCTTGCATAATAGCTGCCTGCTGTTGAAGCACCGACAATTACTATATCATAATTCATCTTTCTTTCCCCTTTCAAAAACATTTTTTAAAATAATATGATAAGAATTTTACATCCAAAAGAGTTTTTCTCCATCTGTTTCACGAAGATGTGAAACATCGTTCTGCAAAGCAAGTTTAACGGGTGCATTGTCACAGAAATTAATCTTTGTCACCGATGCGTTATATACAGATAATCTCATTATTTCACAAGGAATATTGAGTGCAGCTTTGATAAGCTGATTGAGAAACATTCCGTGAGCAACAACAATAACATTCTCATGCTTTCTGTGCTTTGCGGTTAATTTCTCAACAACTTTTTTTGCTCTTTTATAACAATCTTCGTCGGATTCATAATAATCTTCAAAACCTTTTTCGGTTGTTCTCACTCCGTTTTCGAGCAAATCACAGTCAATAATCATGTTATCGCTTATGCAGGAAGCTGTATCCCTTGCTCTCTGTAAAGGGCTTGAATAAAGCGTGAAATTATCAAGAGAAGAAAACCTTTTTCCGAGTGCCTTTGCCTGGTTTCTGCCGTGAGGAGTAAGCGGAGGATTTGTTTTATCAAAATCCTCGGCGGTTTCAATATTACCCATACTTTCTCCATGTCGTATAAGATAAAGCTGAAGATACATTTCATCGTTTCTCATTCGGTTTCCTCCGATTCGGAATAATATTTATTTTATCACAACACATAGATTTCAGTCAATATTTACCGCTTATCAAACGGAAAAACAAAGATAAATTTCAAAAAATTTAACGGCAATAAAATCTGCAATTAATAAAAAAATAATTCGGGGTGATAAAAATGCAAAAGAAAAAAAGCTTTAAAATAATGATGCTGATTGCGGTAAATCTCGCAATTTTGATCATTCTTTCGTATTACTGTGCAATTCATTCATACGCCATAAATCTCGGCGAAAACGGTGAAAGAATTGCGGCGATACAAAAACGTCTTTCCGATGCAGGAGTTTACGGCGGTAAAATCAACGGTTTATATGATTTTTCCACACGGAAAGCGGTTGACAGGTTTAAAATCAAAAATAATATCAAAGGCGGAACCGATTATGAAATCATTTCTGCACTCGGACTTTATTCTAACGGATATGAATGTTGCTCGGCAGAGGTTGAACTTCTTGCAAAACATCTTAAATCAAACGGAATTATTGAATATAACGATATGATTGAAGCGTGTGAAGAAGCGATTGAAAAATCAGAAAGCAGTTCACTTTTTGCATATATTGTCGGGACAGCCGAAAACATTGATAGAATTATAAATGCAAAACCGAACTCCGAACAATATTCCGCAGCGTTTCACACTTTAAAATTCAAATGACCCCGCTCCTTCTTTACGAAAGATGCGGGGTTTGGTTTTAATCAAAAATATAAACTCTTGTTTCGTAGGGTCTTGTTGTGAAGCCGTTGTTTGTTACGGGATTTTCCTTGTAGTTGCAAAGAACCGCTTTACCCTTTGAAAGGTCGTAACCTGCGGGTGCCTTGAAGTTCACTGCTTTTTCGGAATACGAACAGATTACAAGCATTTTCTTGCCTTCGTATGTACGCTCATATACATAAAGCTCTTTGCTTGACTTATTATATTCTTTATATGCACCGTAAACTGCAACAAGATTTTCCTTGCGGAATTTGATAAGTGCCTTATAGTGGTTATATATCGAATCGGGGTTTTCCATTTCAGCCTTCGCATTTATTCCCTGCTCATAATTGGGGTTGACGGGCATCCAGGGAGTTCCTGTTGTGAAGCCTGCATTAGCTGTGTCGTCCCACTGAACGGGAGTTCTTGCATTGCCTCGGCTTGATGTCTTAAGACGCTTGATTGTATTCTCCTCGGAGAATCCTAAAAGACGGAGAGTCTTATAGTTATTAACGGCAAAAACATCCTGATAATCTTCAACCTTTGGAAGGTCGATATTAACCATACCGATTTCCTGACCCTGATAAATGAACGGTGTTCCGCACTGAAGCATATAGGAGTTTGCAATTGTTTTTGCGCTTTCGGTTCTGTATTTCACGCTGCCGAAACGGTTGATAATTCTGGGATGGTCGTGGTTTTCCATATAGAGAGCATTCCAGCCCTTGCCGTAAAGACCCGTCTGCCATGTTGAAAACGCCTTTTTGAGTCTTTTAAGGCTGAATCCGATGCATAGACAATCCATGAATATGCAGTCTGCTTCCATGTGCTTGAAATGGAACATCATATCAAGTTCCTGGTCGGGACCTTCCTTGATATATTTGAGAGCTTTTCTGACTGTCATCATCGGTGCTTCGCCGACTACAAAACAGTCATACTTATTAAGAACCTGACGGAATTCGGTAAGATATTCGTGGATATGAGGTCCGTCGGCATAATGCTCCATACCGCAAGCCTGAGGAATGGGGAAGCCCATGGGAAGTCCTTCTCTTTTTGAAGCAAAAGTAATAACATCCTCACGGAAGCCGTCAACGCCCATATCGAGCCAGAATTTCATGATATCCTTGACTTCGTTGCGCACTTCGGGGTTATCCATGTTAAGGTCGGGCTGTTTCTTTGAGAAAAGGTGGAGATAGTACTGACCGTTTTCTTCATTATACTCCCATGCCTTGCCCTCAAAAAGCGATGACCAGTTGTTGGGAAGCTTCTTGCCTTTGCCGTCACGCCAGAAATAATAGTCATGATACTTGCTGTTTTTATCAATACCCTTTTTAAACCATTCATGTTCATCGGAGGAATGGTTAACAACAAGGTCCATGATAACCTTTATTCCCCTTGCATGGGCTTCATTCAGAACCTTCTTGAAAAGCTCATTGTTGCCGTAATCGGGAGAAATGTTTTTGTAGTCAGAAATATCGTAGCCGAAATCGGCATTGGGTGAACAATAGAGAGGCGAAAACCAGATACAGGTGATACCGAGGTCCTTGAGATAGTCAAGCTTCGAGAGAACACCCTCAAGATCGCCTATTCCGTCGCCGTTGCCGTCGCAAAACGAACGGGGCCAGATTTGATAACATACCGCATCCTTGTACCATTGTGTTTTTTTCATTGCAAAGCTCCTTTCGGCTTTTTCTTACAAAATATTATAACAAATTAGTCTGTCCAATACAACATATTTTTTATACACAATATAAATTCATATCCCAGCACGGAATATACGGATGTCTTCGGATATGTAACTTATATTCGGGATTGATTTTTGCAATCTGCAAAGGGATAGAAAAAATGTCTGCACTCCGATGATAGAGCGCTATATTCAGCTTGGGTTTCTGAATTTTCAAAGTGATTTCAGAACCTTCAATTGCCTCTTTTTCGGCACCTTCAACATCCATTTTGATATATGTGACTGTTTTATCGGAATAAAGGCTGTCAACAGAAACCGCCTGAACTTCCGTTCCTTTTTCGGAAATCGTTGACTGTCTTCCTGCCTTATCGCTGAAAATCAGAGTTTTGTTTTCGCAGTAAACCGCATACTGATATGCCTTCGATTTTTCAATGTTTTCAAGATAAGCTTCAAGCTTTTTGAAAGTCCGTCTGTCAGGTTCAAGAGCAATTATGTCGGAATAAATTTCTCCGCAGTAATGCAGAAATTCCTCTACGGTATCTCCTCTGTACGCACCCAAATCAAGATAGCTTTCGTTATTTCCGAGTTTTAATACATTTTCAAAAACTTCATCTTTTCCGGTTGTTATTTTTTTCAGCGTTTCAAGTTCTCCGCCAAACATAAAATCAACACAGCCTGCAAATATTTCCTTTGAATCATCTTCAAAAAGATTATATGCATTGTTAAGCTCTTTTTCGTGTCTTTCAACAAATTCACGATTGAAGATTTCATCACCGAAAACGGGTACGCAGGGCACGATAACTCTGTATTTTCCGCAAAGAGAATATATATGGTTCATCACCTCGGGAATACAGCTTGCAAATGCAACTGCAATTATGAATTCGCCGTCAAACTCCGTCAGCTTTTTTACCGTAAACCCTCTGAACTGCTGTCCCCTGACAAAATCATCACTTGCGGTAACGCCCTTTATTTCGATATCAAGTCGGTTAAATTCATCGATAACCTTGTCCGCACCGTTACCCATACCGTAAATAACAACGGGTTTTCCGCTCTCTTTGATTTTCTCCCATGAGGACTTTTTTTCTTTCATAAAATCAAGCATTTTATCACCGAAAAGATTTTACTATATCTTAAAATATATGTCAAATCTATTGAAGTTTAAACTTTGCTGTGTTATTATTTCAAAAGAACCTCGAAAGGAGATAACTGACATGAAATACGAAAACAACTGGGAATCTCTCAATACAAGAGAAGTTCCATCATGGTTTGAAGATGCAAAATTCGGTATTTTTATTCACTGGGGTCTTTACAGCGTTCCCGCTTACGCACCCAAAGGCAAATATGCGGAATGGTACGGATACCATTGCGACGAAATAACCGAAAGAAGCGCAAACGACAGCGATTATTATTATTACCATCAGAAAACATATGGCGAAAACTTCAAATATAATGATTTTGTTGACAAGTTCAAGGCTGAAAACTTTGATGCGGAGCAATGGGTTAAGCTCTTTGAGGATGCAGGTGCAAAATACATGAACCTCGTTTCAAAGCATCACGACGGTTTCTGCCTTTTCAAATCAAAATACGCATGGAACTGGAACAGCGTTGATATCGGTCCTCACAGAGATTTCTGCCGTGAACTCAAAGAAGCTTGCGACAAGAGCGATGTTAAATTCGGTGTTTATCATTCAGTTTATGAATGGTTCCATCCTCTGTATCTCAAAGATCCCGAGGAATATGCGGTCAAGCACCTCATTCCCATGCTCAAGGAACTCATTGAAGAATATAAGCCCGCCACACTTTTCACTGACGGTGAATGGGAACATCCCAGTTCGGTATGGCACAGCACAGAATTCCTTCAGTGGCTTTATAATGAATCAAGCGTTAAAGATTACATAGTTCCCAATGATCGTTGGGGCAGCGAAACAAGAGGCAGACTCGGCGGCAACCTCACAACCGAATACGGTCTTATCAATGAAAACCACGATTCAATCGAAGTTATTGACAGAGTTTCCGAAGAATGTCGCGGCATAGGTGCTTCCTTCGGATGGAACAGATTTGAAACAGTTGAAGACTATCTTTCGGAAGAAGAACTCATCAAATTGCTTGTTGACCTTATTTCAAAGGGCAGCAACTTCCTTCTCAATGTCGGACCTACAGACGACGGCAGAATTCCCGTTATCATGGAAGAACGACTCCGTCAGCTCGGTCAGTGGCTCAAAGTCAACGGCGAAGGCGTTTACTGCAGCAGAAAATACTGTCCCGAATCCTCCGATGAAAGCATCAAATACACAAAGCATAAGGATAACGGCTCTGTATTTGCTTTTATTCATAAATACCCCTTCGGCAAGATTGTTTTCAACGATGTTGATTACCGTGAGGGCATGAAGGTAAAACTTCTCGGCTGTGACAAAGCAATTGAGGCGGTTAATGAAAACGGCAAGCTTGCAGTTGATTTCGGATTTATCAATCCCGATGAAATCAATTCAAAATATGTTTACACATTAAAAATCAACTAAGCATAAAAATTCACCCCGAAAACTCTTTCGGGGTGATACTATTTTACTCTTCAGACAGAATTTCCGCCATTTTTCTGATTTGTGCTTCAGTGGGAGAATAGTCGGGATTTGAACAGCACGGAATATTCGGTTCGCTTCCGTCGGTGCCGCAGAAGGGAGTCTGCCTGTCGTTTTCATATGCCTTTCTTGCTTCTTCAGAATGGAAATCGGGAATATCATAGGGAATACCGCCGTTAAGAACGGAACGGTGTGCAAGAATTGCAACCGAAGCCATTGTTACTGCAGAATAAATATCATAGGGATGTTCGGGCTGCATGCCTTCCTTTATACAATCAAGAAACATTCTCGCAACAATATAATCTCCGCCTCCGTGGCCTGCCTGATTGATGAAGTCTTCATCGCCGTCATTCCATTCGGGGTCGTAGAGATTGACCTCCTCCCTGCCCTCGGGAATCGCCCAATGGTTATAACGGAGCATCATTTTATCGTCCATGCCTCGGAGATTTTCAATCTGTCCGTTTTCTCCGCAGATTCGGTATGCGTTATGATGAGCACCGAACGCAGAACATCCCGTAACTCTGAACACGGAATCATCGTCATTTACGGTCGTAATTATTGCAGCTCTGTCACCCACACGTCTTGCAGTTATTTCTTCTTTAAAAGGAGCATAAACAGGAACTGCACTGACCCTTCTCGGAGTTGCACCTGTTGACCACATAAGCGGTGCAAGAGAATGGGTTACATAATATGTGCGAGGCAGAAAATTTCTCCAATGCTTGATATTATACACATATCCTTTGCTGAATTCATAATCGTCTGCGGATATGGGGTGGTTGTATTCTCCCTCGGCATAGAGAATCTTTCCGAGTGTACCTTCTTCGCAGACCTTCTTCATTTCACGGTTAAATATCATCTGAGGATAATTTTCTGCAAGCATAAAAATCGAATCGGTTTTTTCATAGGCACGGATAAGCTCAACGCCCTCTGCCATAGTACCGTTTGTTATACATTCACAAAAAACATGAATTCCTTTTTCAAAGCATTTTATTGCATAAGGTGCATGCTCATGAAAATAGTTCGCAATGATTACCGCATCCATTTCCTGCTCGATAAAATCATCAAATTTTTCAAACACGGGAACTTCAAATCCAAGGTTTTCAAGACCCATTGAGGCTCTTTTGGGATTATGTTCGCAAAGAGCAACCATTTCACATTCAAGGAGAAGAAAGTTTTTCGCAATATCAATTCCTCTGCCTGCACCGAACACACCGATTTTATACTTTTTCAAAAAAATAAAGCCTCCGTTCATCTGTTTTATATATTTTAACAAACGAACGGAGGAAAAGCAATCGTGTTATTAAATTTTATATAATTCCTTTAATATAGTCCATGAGATTACCCACGGTTTTTACTGTTGCAAAAGTTTTGGCCGTTATTTCAACACCAAACTCCTTTTCAATCTCAGTTGAAAGCATTGCGAGGTCAAGAGAGCAAAGACCCAAATCTGCCGAAAGCTTGGATTCAGCTGTAATATCTTCGGGTTCAATATCAACAAAGCCGCAAATTATTTCTCTTATTTTATCGAGCATGATATCACCTTTCTTTTATATTCTGTCCATTATTTCGCCAAGTGTCATATCGGGATTTTCGACACCGAGTTTAAGTGCATTTGCTGTGCCTTTATGGAATTTTTCGATGTCCTCCACGCTGACAAATTTCGTTCTGTGCATGCATGAAAGCTTAAGGCATCCGCTGTGGGTATCCTTCATTGCAAATGTATAAAGAACCATAATATATCTGCCGAGCGAATAGCCCTCAAATTCATATTCCCATTTGTTCATAGAACCCGCTTCAAGAGGAAACCATGAGAACATCATTGTTGAAGCACCTGCCGCTGCGGGATAATTATACATTTTCTGCTGCAACGCACGGTATTCAAGATAAGGATAATCCATATGCTTGAAAGCCCAGAACTGAACCTCTGACATTTTTTCCAAGGCTTCTCTGAACGTTGTGTTTTCAGGAAGAACAATTCTCTGTGGAAGCGGTGCAGCCAGAGTTCCGCCTGCACGTTTTTCGGCAAGAGTGCGTCTTCTGGGACAAAGCACAATAAAATATGTATCATTGTGTCTGTTATTGATTTTGGAAACATGAAGACGCATTGCAAGCTGAACAAGACATTCGCCGCTTACACCGTTTTCATCCATAAACTTAAATACTTTTTGGCTGTCTTCATAAGGAATATTATATTTTGTTAACTCCGCTTTATCATGAATCGGGTCAAAAAGAGAAGGTGCTTTTATGTCAGGATTTTTCTTTTTTATGCGCTCCGCTTCAAGAAGTTTCGGACCTTCAACACCAAGATAAAGAGGCTCGCCGTCCTTTTCCATAAATTCTCTGTAAGCCTTTTCTTCTCTCCTGAAATTTTCGGGATCAGCAACATAAGCAAGCTCTTTTTTAATAATATCCTCATACTTACCGAGAGGCTTCGGCATATCGGAACCGTCTTTGAGGCTGTCATAAACCGCAAACAAATCTGCAAAGAAAGTGAATACAGCCGCATTATCCATAACAAGATGATGAATATTCACATAAACGCCGCAACGGTTATCGTGAGTGCGGAAAAACTTCACACGGAAGGTTTCGCCTTTAAGCATTTTCACGGGCTTGCGTGCATCGTCTGTAAGAACATCAATTCGTTCCTGCTCGGATTTGAAATTTAGTACAGGAATTTTTTCAACCTTGTATTCAGGAAGAAAATACTGTTTTATCCTGCCCTTTTCTTTAAAGAAACGCAGACGCAGACAGTCATTTCTTTCGATTTCGATATTGAAAGCTTTTTTCATAATGTCAAAATCAATATCTTTTTTTACGATTATTGATTCCGGAATCTGAGTAACCTGCTTATGGAAAAAACTGTATTTCAGCATGAACTGTATCATTTCCTGAGGAGGAATAAGTTCGTATACCGTACCTGTTGTTTTTCTCATCATTTACACGCTCCCTGAATTTTTGTTTCATATCTTTTGATTTTACCCGGACCTGTCTTTTCAAAAGGAGTGGTTCTGACTCTGACTTCAGAAACTATGTGAGATGCCTTGGCGGTTTCATTCATTGAATCGACAATTTTTTCAAGTTCCGATTCAATATCATCAATACCGTTTGACTCAGCATACTCTGTGTCGGGATAAATTTCGGCAATTATTCTGTTTCCTTCACCGTAAACAAGAACCTCTTCAACCAGTTCAACCGAACTGAATTTTCTTTCGATTGCTTCGGGCGAAACATTTTCTCCGCTTGAGAGGATAATAAGATTTTTTGCTCTGCCAGTTATAAACAGCTGTCTGTCATCCGTAACATATCCGATGTCACCCGTTCTGAGCCAGCCGTCTTCGGTAAACATTTCTTTTGTTTCGTCGGGCATTTTATAATATCCCATCATTGCGGTAGGTGTATTAACCTGAATTTCTCCGTTTCTAATTCTGACATCGCACAAATCAATTATTCTGCCTACAGATTCGTTTGCAACACTTTCATCGGGAACGGAAATTCGGCAACCGGCTTCGGTCATACCGTAGCCCTGACGGAGAAAAATCCCAAGCTTGTCATATTCTTCAACCAATTCAGGATTAAGATAAGCACCGCCCGAAATAAGCCACTTGATGTTTTTGCCGTAAACTTCTTCGGCTGCCTGCCTGGGAGTTAAATCTGGATTTCTTCTGAGAAGAATTTTTATTTTACCGAGCAAAGACTGTGCTATCATCGGAACAATTCGGATAACTTTCGGCTGAAAGCGTTTGAGATTTTCCGCTATGTCTTTGAAATCGCCGTTAAGGCAAACCTGCAAACCGTCTTTAAGATTTTTCAGGTAATCCCCCGAAAAACAGAATGTATGGTACATTGGCAACACAGAAAGAGCAACAACACCCTCATTGAAAATATCCGTACAATATTCACGGTACATAATGTTACCGACAAGTGAATTCATTGAAAGCATAACACCTTTTTTAACACCTGTTGTACCCGATGTAAAAATAATTATGGCGCACTGCTCTTTATCTTCTTCAACTTCGGAAAGAGAAGAAAATTCAGAATCAACAGAATATCGGCAATATATTTCTTCTGCCTCTCCAAAACTGCAGATATCCTTAAGATTTGGACAGATTTCAACAAGCTTCTTAGCCTTTTCATCAAAATCCTTTTCATAAAAAAGCATCTCAATATCTGCTCTCTCAAAAAGATCAGCAGCTTCATCAACCGAAATATCAGGAGAAAAAGGTACAAAAACATTGCCGCTTATAAGGACACCCGAACAAAACACAAGATATTCGTAGGATGTTTTTCCGATAACAGCAATATTAATCTTTTTATCGGTGATATGTCTTATCTTACGGCACACACATTGGCTGTCGTTTTTCATCTGAATAAAGCTTTTCTCTTTTATTTCGCCGTTTTCGATATATTTAATAAAAGTTGCATCACCGTATTTTTCTGCACCTGCATTAAGCAAATCCGAAAGAGACGGAATTTCAGTTTTAATCATAGCATGCTCCTTTTGTGAAATTCGTTCCAATTACTCACGATGTGTTTAATTTTATCATTATATATAAAATAAAACAATATACAAAATATAAACTTTGACCAATATATATTTCGACAAAAATAAAAACTCCGTAACCGAAGTTACAGAGTTTTTGGTGATCCATCGGAGATTCGAACTCCGGACACCTTGATTAAAAGTCAAGTGCTCTACCGTCTGAGCTAATGGGGCACGAACAGCCTATATATAATAGCACAAAACCGTTGTTCTGTCAAGTAGTTTGCGTATTTTTCTGCAAAAAATCCCCCGAAATCTTTCTTCGGGGGATTTTTAAACCAAACTGTTTTACTGCGGCTTATAGCTGTCCTTCAGGCTGACGGAGCGGTTGAACACGAGATGCTCCGGCGTACAGTCACGGCTGTCGGGGCAGAAATAGCCGAGACGCATGAACTGATAGG
>JAZSDF010000152.1:0-4748 GCA_045531035.1 Acutalibacteraceae bacterium
TACCCATGGCGAGTGACATCGAATAGAAAAGCTGCCCCATTGCAGAAAGAACGGTTGTTGCCGAAAACTTGCTGAAATCTGGAGTAAGATAATACTTGACGCCTTCAATTGCACCGGGCATAAGCACCGCATAAACAGCAACTATAACGGTAAGCACAACAAGAACGGGCATCATTATCTTGCTGACCTTTTCAACACCCTTTTCAACACCGAGAAGAACAATAAGCGCCGTAAGTCCGATAAAGAGAAGGAACCATCCGATAGGTTCAATGGGTTTTGAAATGAAGCCTTCAAAGTATCCGTCAGCCGCCGCCTCATGGATTCCGCCGGTTACAAAAACAGTAAGATACTTGGAAACCCAGCCGCCGATTACAGAATAATAAGGCAAGATAAGTGCGGGAATAACCGCCGCAAGAACACCGATAAATGAATACTTCTTATTAAGGTCGGCAAATGCACCGATTGCACTCTTACCCGTTTTTCTTCCGAGTGCAATTTCGCCGCACATAAGTGCAAAACCGAATGTTACGGCAAGAATAATATAAACAAGAAGAAAAATTCCTCCTCCGTATTTAGCTGCAAGATAAGGGAAACGCCAGATATTGCCAAGTCCTACAGCAGATCCTGCAGCAGCAAGGACAAATCCGATTTTTCCGGTAAAACTGCTTCTTTTTTCGCTCATAAAAACCTCCTGATTGCATTTTGCAAACACAAAATAAAGTTAGATTATTATCTCATATTCACAAAAAATTTACAAGTGTTTATACAAATTTTTTATTAAAAAAGCATAAAAACCTTGAAAAGTATTGATAGTGACATAAAATCATGATAAAATCACCGAAAAGAGGTGTTGAGATGAATTTGAACGACATGATTATTGCTAATGACGAAAAACCGCTTGACAAGATGCCCGAAAACGGCGGATATACCGCAATTTTCAGAAGGATAGGTGTTGTAGGCGACAGTCTTTCGTCTGGAGAATTTGAAAGCCGTGACGCTGACGGCAACAAGGGTTATCACGATTATTTTGAATATTCGTGGGGACAGAATCTTGCACGTCTGTGCGGGAGCAAATGCTATAATTTTTCAAGGGGCGGTATGACCGCAATGGAATACTGCGAAAGCTTTGCCGACCATATGCGTTTCTGGGACCCTCAGTATGCCTGCCAATGCTATATCATCGCCTTGGGAGTCAATGACATACAAAATATGGGTCAGGAAATCGGTTCGATTGAAGATATAAATCCTGACGACTATACCAAAAACGGCAAAACCTTCATGGGTTATTATGCGCAGATTATTCAGCATTTAAAGAAAATTCAGCCAAGGGCAAAATTCTTTCTTATGACAATGATGAGAGAAAGCGGAAATCACCGTATCCGTGAAAAAACAGAGCTTCACAGAAAAGCCCTTTTCGAACTTGCGGATTATTTCGACAACACCTATGTGCTCGATTTCTTCACCTACGGACCCTCTTACGACGATGATTTCCGCAGGAAATTCTATATGGGAGGACACCTCAATCCGATGGGGTATGTTCTCACGGCGCATATGGTTGCATCCTATATTGACTACATTATCCGCCATAATTTTGAAGATTTCAAAGAGGTCGGATATATAGGCACTGATTTAAGTTACATTGAATAAACAAAGACCTGTGCACCGTTAATGCACAGGTCTTTGTGATTATTTGTTAATTTTCTCTGCATATGCGAGGGCTTCGTCGATATTCGGCAGAAAGTTTTCTTTACCGACTTCATCGTAGAATCCGGCTTTTTTCATAACCGAAAGAGGCTGTTCGTTTGTGTGGGAAAGAACAAGGGTTAAATCCGTCTTTTTGCAGGTTGAATAAATTTCATTGAGTGCACGCATCGCCGTTGAGTCAAGTGCAGGAACATTTCTCATGCGAAGAATAACAACCTTTATTCCCTCTTCAAAAGTGATTGAATTGAATTTTTCCGAAGAAGCAAAGAACATAGGTCCTTCAAATTCAATAACGGTTGTATGCTCGGGAACTTCCTTGAGTCTTTCGCTGTCGGGAACATTTTCTCCGCCTTTTGTCCATGTTCTGATATGAGCAACATCCGCCATTCTCTTCATAAAGAGAACAACAGCAATAATCATTCCAACTGCAATTGCAACAACAAGGTCAAAAACAACCGTGAGAACAAAGGTTACAACAAGAGCAAGAATATCACTCTTGGGTGCGGTTTTGCAGATTTTAACAAACTGTCTCCACTCACACATATTATAAGCAACCATAAAGAGAATTGCGGCGATAACAGGCATAGGAATCCATGCGGCATAAGGCATAAGAACGACGAGAACAAGAAGAAGCACAAGTGCGTGAACAACGCCTGCAATGGGAGTTCTTCCGCCGTTTTTGACATTTGCCGCTGTTCTTGCGATTGCGCCCGGTGCGGGAATCCCGCCGAAAAGACCCGAACAGATATTGCCGACACCCTGAGCGATAAGCTCGGTATTTGAATTATGCTTATCCTTAATCATTCCGTCGGAAACAACACAGGAAAGAAGCGACTCTATACCCGCAAGAATTGCGATTGTGAACGCACTCGGGATAAGTTGTTTAACAGTATTGAAGCTGAATTCGGGGAATGCGAACTTCGGCAGGTCACGGGAAATCGTATAAAGGTCACCAACCGTGTTGACTTCCAAATCGAACACTTTTACGACAACCACACCTACCACAACCGCTATAAGAGAACCGGGAATTTTCTTGCTGATTTTAGGCCATACAATAAGAATTGCAAGGGCGATTGCACCCATAAGAAGTGCCTGCCAGTTGATTGTTGATATTGAAAGAGTAATCGCTTCAACCTTTTCCGCAGTTTCAACAGTAGGCATGCCCTCAGGGAAGGTAAGACCGAGAAAATCCTTTATCTGACCGATAACTATCGTCAGAGCGATACCCGATGTGAAGCCCGTTGTTATGGTGTGAGGAATATACTTTATAAGCGAACCGAAGCGGAAAACGCCCATAAAAATGAGGATAAGACCCGCCATTAAGGTTGCAATAACAAGACCGCTTGTTCCAAAATCGGCAACAATGCCTGCAACTATCGTTGCAAAAGCTGCCGTGGGGCCCGAGATATTGACGTTGCTTCCGCCAAGAAATGCAATGACAAATCCCGCAACAATGGCTGTATAAATACCCTTTTCGGGAGAAACACCCGATGCGATTGCAAGAGCAATTGAAAGCGGAAGAGCAATAATCGCAACAATAACACCCGCAACAAGGTCATTGACAAACTGTTTTTTGCTGTATTTTTTAAGGGATAAAAATAGTTTCGGCTGAAATATGTTCATAATAAATCTCCGTTAATCACATTGAAAGGAAGCCGACAAATCATCGGCTTCCTTTTTAATTTAAAGACTATTGAGTTTTTCTTCAAGAAGAGTTCTGATTACTGCGGGGTCGCCCGTACCCTTAAGTTCCTTCATAACACTTCCGAAGAGTGCCTGTGCAGCCTTTGTTTTGCCGCTCTTGTAGTCCGCAACTGCCTTTTCGTTTTCGGCAATAACACGGTCAACTGTATCGGAAATAAATGATTCATCAACCTTTGCGTTGAGTCCGTTTTCTTCGCAGAATTTATCGACATCAACATCGTTTTCAAATACTGCTGAAAGAATCTTCTTACCTGCCGCACGGGTAATTTCTCCGCTTTCGGCAAGTTCAATAATTCTTGCGAGCTTTTCGGGACTGATATCAAGAGAATCAAGTTCAAGACGCTTCATCTGACCCATGCACTCTGTAAGAATCCAGCTTGCAACAGTCTTGGGACTTCTGCCCATTGCAACAACCTTGTCGAATGTGTCGGAAAGCTTTCTGTCGGATGAAAGAACGCTTGCTTCCTTGGCAGCAATGCCCATTTCCTCGTAATACTTTGTCTTTTCTTCAGAGGTTGCAGGCATACTTGCTCTGATTTTTTCAAGCCATTCGTCATCAATGATGATGGGCATGAGGTTGGGGTCGGGGAAATAACGGTAATCGGCCGCAGTTTCCTTGTTTCTCATGGGGAATGTGCGTCTCTTGACATCATCCCAACGGCGTGTTTCCTGAACGAGCATTTCGGTATGGCGTTCAATCGCATCAACATGGCGCACCTTTTCAAATTCGATTGCATCCTTGATTTCGGAAAGTGAGCTCATATTCTTTATTTCGGAACGTACGCCGAGTTCATTTGAACCCTCGGGACGAACGGAAATATTGACGTCGCATCTCATTGCACCTTCTTCACATTCGGAAATACCCGCAAACTGAAGGCTTGATTTGAGTTTTTTAAGATAAGCGATAACTTCGTCGGATGAACGGAAGTCGGGCTTGCTTACGATTTCGATAAGAGGAACGCTTGTGCGATTATAGTCGACAAATGAGGTGTTTGTTGCTTCGTCGTGAACAAGCTTACCTGCGTCTTCTTCAACGTGAATCTGCTTGATTCCTATCTGTCTGCCGCCGATATCAACAGTACCGTCAACACAAACGGGATGGAACCACTGAGTTATCTGATAAGCGCAGGGAAGGTCGGGATAATAATAGCTCTTTTTATCGAATGTTGTATACTGATTGATTTTGCAGTTAAGCATGAAACCTGCTTTGACCGCAAGCTCAATTGCATGCTTATTGGTAACGGGAAGCATACCGGGCATACCGCTGCAGGCAGGGCATACGCAGTCATTGGGTTCTTTGGGGCTTGAATGACCGCCGCAGGAACAGAAAAGCTTTGAGT
>JAZSDF010000007.1:0-9311 GCA_045531035.1 Acutalibacteraceae bacterium
GGAAGATATGTGGATAGGTCAGTCAAACGTTGACAGAAAACTTGAAGAAGTATTAAACATCTAATTAGGAGAAATTCACATTGGCAGTTTCAAAAGATAAAATCAGAAATTTTTGTATCATTGCACATATTGACCACGGTAAGTCAACTCTTGCGGACAGACTTCTCGAAAAAACAAAGTCCGTTGCCCTGCGTGACATGACCGCTCAGCTTCTTGACAAAATGGACCTTGAAAGAGAAAGAGGTATCACAATCAAGGCTCATGCGGTTAAGCTCAACTATGTTGCCGAAGACGGCGAGGAGTATGTGCTCAATCTCATCGATACTCCGGGTCATGTTGACTTCAACTATGAGGTTTCACGTTCACTTGCAGCCTGTGAGGGCGCCGTGCTTATCGTTGACGCTTCTCAGGGTGTTGAAGCACAGACGCTTGCAAACACCTATCTTGCTCTTGACCACGACCTTGAAATCGTTCCCGTTATAAACAAAATCGACCTTCCCTCAGCAGACCCCGACAGAGTTTCCGCAGAGGTTGAGGATGTTATCGGTCTCGATTGCTCAGAAGCTCCGAGAGTTTCGGCAAAAACAGGTCTCAACATCGAGCAGGTACTTGAAAAGATAGTTAAGGATGTTCCCTCTCCCGTTGCAAACGACGACCTTCCGCTCCGTGCACTTATTTTCGACTCGGTTTACGACAGCTATAAGGGCGTTATCGTTTATGTAAGAGTTAAAGAAGGAAAAATCAAGCCCGGCGACACCATGAGAATGATGGCAACGGGTGCTGAATTTACCGTTGTTGAAACAGGTTATATGAGAGCAACCATTCCCGAGCCCAGCAAGGAGCTCACCGCGGGCGAGGTAGGATATATAACTGCTTCAATCAAAACGGTCGGCGATGCAAGAGTCGGTGATACTGTTACAACAGTTGAAAATCCTGCCGCCGAACCCCTGCCCGGTTACCGCAAGGTTAACCCCATGGTATACTGCGGTGTTTATCCCGCCGACGGTGCAGACTACGAAAATCTTCGTGAAGCGCTCGAAAAGCTTCAGCTTAATGACGCCGCACTCACATTCGAGCCCGAAACCTCGGGTGCACTCGGCTTCGGTTTTCGCTGCGGCTTTCTCGGACTTCTTCATCTTGAAATTATCCAGGAAAGACTTGAGAGAGAATACGACCTCGACCTTGTCACCACAATTCCGAGCGTTGTTTACAAAATAAACCTCACCGACGGTTCAATGGTTGAGATTGATAACCCCACTCATTATCCCGACCCTGCAACAATCGCCTCCTGCGAAGAGCCTTTCACCGATGCCCACATCTATTCCCCCGCGGAATATGTCGGCACAATCATGGACCTCTGCCAGGACAGACGAGGCATTTTCAAGAATATGGACTACATCACTCCCGAAAGAGTTGATATCCATTATGAGCTCCCTCTCAATGAAATAATCTACGATTTCTTTGATTCACTCAAGTCAAGAACAAGAGGCTATGCTTCGTTTGACTATGAAATCAAAGATTACAGAAAATCAAATCTCGTTAAGCTCGATGTTCTTCTCAACGGAGATATCGTTGACGCACTTTCATTCATTATTCACTCCGAAAAAGCTTATTCAAAGGCAAGAAAGATTGCTGAAAAGCTCAAGGAGAACATTCCCCGTCAGATGTTTGAAATCCCCATTCAGATCGGCATCGGCGGAAAGATAATTGCCCGTGAAACCGTTAAGGCAATGCGCAAGGACGTTCTTGCCAAGTGCTACGGCGGCGATATTACCCGAAAGAAAAAGCTTCTTGAAAAGCAGAAAGAGGGTAAAAAGAGGATGCGTCACTTCGGTACCGTTGAAGTTCCGCAGGAAGCATTCATGGCGGTTCTTAAGCTTGACGATAACGATTAAATTAAAGGCGGCAAATGCCGCCTTTTTTATCAGGTGATATTATGAAACCTATCGGACTTTATCTTCATATCCCTTTCTGCAACGGTAAATGTCCTTACTGCGATTTTTATTCGGTAAACCCTCAGGACGAAAAAGTGACGGCATATGTCGATACTTTGTGCCGTGTAATTGATAAAGCAGGCGGCATTTACAATACCGTATATTTCGGAGGCGGTACACCCTCTCTCATAGGTTCGGACAACATCGCAAAAATTATGAAACACATAAACCGTACTCCCGACTGCGAAGCAACTCTCGAATGTAATCCGTCGGATACGGGTGCAGTTGATTCGTCATTTGATTTTTCGGTTGTTGCCAAAAGCGGAATAAACCGCATTTCTATGGGCTTGCAGAGTGCTGATGATTCCGAGAGGAAAATCCTCGGCAGACGAGGCGGATGTGAAGATGTTGAAAGAGCGATTGAAAGAGCAAAGAAATCGGGAATTGATAATATTTCTCTAGATTTGATGCTCGGTATTCCGAATCAGACAGAAAAAAGCCTTGAAAAATCAATAGAATTCTGCAAGAACTCGGGCGCAAAACACGTCAGTGCCTATATTCTTAAGATAGAGGAAGGTACTCCTTTTTACAGAATAAAAAACACCCTTGATTTGCCCGACGAAGATAAAACCTGCGATTTATATTTATCGACAGTTGAAACGCTTGAAAAAGCAGGCTATCATCAATATGAAATTTCAAATTTTTCCAAAAAAGGATATGAAAGCCGACACAATCTTAAATACTGGCATTGCGAAGAATATCTCGGTCTCGGTGCTTCGGCGCACTCCTTTGTGAACGGAAAAAGATTTTATTACGAACGCAGTCTTGATGATTTTATTAACGGGATTCCTCTGATTGATGACGGTTTCGGCGGTGATGAAGAAGAATACATCATGCTTGCACTCCGTCTTTCGGAAGGTCTCGTTTTCAAAAAATTCAAAGACCGTTTCGGCAAATCCGTTTCCGAAAGCACAATAAAAAAAGCCCGTGAACTGCAAAATCACGGACTTGTAAATGTTGATGACAATTCAATTTCTCTGACTGTTCAAGGTTTCTTGATATCAAACACAATAATAAGCGAATTAATATAAAATGACTGCCTTGCAAAAGCGTAAGGCAGTCATTATTTTTATTCGATTGATATAACCTTGTAATCCTGTGCTTCAACTGAATTTTTGAGAACATCATCGGAGACGGGTGTGTTGAGTGTTACAACTGCGGTATCGGTTTCATGATTGACGTCTGCACTGTCAACCTCGGGAAGAGCTTCAAGAACCTTCTTGACTCTTGCAGAACAATGTCCGCACATCATTCCTTCGATTTTCATGGTCTTTTCCATATTTTTAATCTCCTTTGTTTTTGACTTTATTTTTTTATCTTTTGCGGAATTGTGTATTTTAATAAGATTGAGTCTTAATGCGTTTGATACGACGCAGAAGCTTGAAAGACTCATTGCCGCCGCACCGAACATGGGATTGAGTTCCCAACCAAGAATCGGAATAAACAATCCTGCAGCAAGCGGTATACCGATTATATTATATATAAACGCCCAGAAAAGATTCTGATGAATATTGCGAAGCGTTGCCCTGCTGAGTCTTATCGCCGCCGCAACATCCGTAAGACGGCTTTTCATAAGAACAACATCTGCTGACTCAATCGCTATATCCGTTCCCGCACCTATGGCAATTCCGATATCGGCACGGGCAAGTGCGGGTGCATCGTTTATTCCGTCACCAACCATCGCAACCTTGCCCTGATGCTGAAGTCTGCGTATAACAGCTTCTTTTCCGTCGGGAAGCACATCGGCTATAACCTCATCCGTGCCCGCCTTTTTCCCTATGGCTTTTGCAGTTTTTCCGTTATCCCCCGTGAGCATAACAACCTTTACGCCCATATTTTTAAGCTGTTTTATCGCTTCGGGACTGTCCTCTTTTATAACATCGGCAACAGCAATTATTCCGATTGCGACACCGTTTTTTGCAAAAAGCATAGGCGTTTTGCCGCTTTCAGAAAGTTCGGCTGCCTTGTTTTTAAGAGAATCTGAAACAACTGCTTTTTTGCTTATAAACTTAAGATTTCCACCGATTGTTTCGCAACCGTCAATTTCCGCTTTCAGACCGTTACCTGCAAAAACAGTGAAATTTTCAGATTTTCTTGCAATCAGACCGTTTTCCTCTGCTCTGTCAATTATTGCTCTTGCAAGCGGATGCTCACTTTTCATTTCGAGCGAATAAGCAACAGAAAGCAGCTCGTTTTCCGAAACGCCTTCGGGAATTATATCCGTAACTTTCGGTTCACCGACGGTTATCGTTCCCGTTTTATCGAGGGCAACAATATTGACCCTGCCTGTTTCTTCAAGAGATACGGCAGTTTTGAATAAAATTCCGTTTTTGGCACCGACACCGCTTCCGACCATTATGGCAACGGGAGTTGCAAGACCGAGTGCACACGGACAGCTTATTACAAGAACGGAAATACCTCTCGCAAGTGAAAAAGCAAAGCTTTCTCCCGCAATCAGCCACGCTATTAATGTAACAATCGCGATTGTTATTACTACGGGGACAAAAACTCCCGACACCTTATCCGCAATTTTAGCTATCGGTGCTTTCGTTGCCGCCGCATCGCTGACCATTCTGATTATCTGCGAAAGAGTTGTGTCCTCACCCACTCTTGACGCCTCACATTTTATATAGCCCGATTTATTTATCGTTGCAGCAGAAACAATATCTCCGACCGATTTGTCAACGGGAATACTTTCTCCCGTCAGCGCCGATTCATCAACCGCCGCCGTGCCTTCAATTACAACACCGTCAACAGGAATACTTTCTCCCGATTTAACGGCAAAAGCATCTCCTTTTTTCATCTCGGAAACAGGAATTTCAATCTCTTCGCCGTTTCTTATTACCGTTGCCGTTTTCGGAGCAAGCTTCATAAGACTTTTGAGCGCATCGGTAGTTTTTCCTTTGGAGCGTGCCTCAAGCATTTTACCGACGGTTATCAGCGTTAAAATCATAGCTGCCGATTCGAAGTAAAAATCGTGCATAAATTCATGAACCGCCGAAAAATCACCCTTCATCTGTGCCGATGTCATGGCAAACAAAACATAGGTGCTCCATATAAACGACGCACCCGAACCGAGAGCAACGAGAGTGTCCATATTGGGCGATTTATGAATAATACCCTTGAATCCGTTTATGAAAAATTTTTGATTGATAACCATAACAATTGCGGCAAGAAGCATCTGCAAAATACCGAGTGCAACATGATTTTCAGAAAGAACAGACGGCAGATACCATCCCCACATGGTGTGTCCCATGGAGATATACATAAGCACCGCAAGAAAGCCGACGGAAGCAATCAATCTTTTTTTGAGAAGAGGAGTTTCGGTATCCTTAAGCGCATCTTCATCTGAAGACTTGTTTTTGATATTTCCTTTAACCGATGCACCGTAGCCTGCGTTTTTTACGGCTTCGATAATTTCGATTTCAGATGCATTACCTTCAACACTCATTGAATTTGTCAAGAGGTTTACGGAGCATGAAGTTACACCTTCCAGCAAAGTAACAGCTTTCTCCACTCTTGTGACACATGCCGCACAGCTCATACCCGTAACATCAAACTGTTTCATAGGCACCTCACTTCATCAGCTTCTGCAAGGTTGCAAGAAGCTCGTCAACGGTTTCATCCTTGCCTGCACGGATATCGTCGGCAACGCAGGATTTAATATGATTTGCAAGAAGCTCTTTGTTAAATGAATTCACCGCCGCATTGACAGCAGATGACTGAATAAGAATATCCGTGCAATAAGCATTTTCTTCAACCATTCTTTTAAGTCCTCTGACCTGACCTTCTATTCTGTTCAGGCGGTTAATCAGACTTTTGTATTCCTTTTCGGAGCGTTCTTTTGTTTTATGATTACAGTTTTCACAACTCATAATTTTTCACCTCGGGTATATTATATACCCCTGTAGGGTATATGTCAAGTTAAATGAAAGAACTCTCCTCTTTAAGGGAGAGTTCTTTCATTTTTTGCTCTATATCCGAAAAAATCTTAAAAGCGAAACAGATATTTTGTAGAATATATTTTATCGAATTATTTCTCATTTGTCACTATCTTTTTCGGATTTAGGCTGCATTTTCAAACAAATCCTGAGAATCAATCATTCTGCTCGAAAATATCCCGTAGCCTTGAGTGGGGTCGTTTACAAAGACATGTGTTACTGCACCCACGAGCATTGAGTTTTGCACAATGGGACTTCCGCTCATCCCTTGCACAATGCCTCCCGTTTTCTCAAGAAGCTCCGCATCGGTCACTTTTATAATCATATTCCGTGATGACAAATCAGACGACGGATAAATCTTGGTTATCTCGATATCATAATACCGTGGACCGTTGCCGTCTATGGTTGTTATCATCTGTGCCGCACCGAGCTTTACCTCACTCTCAAGAGCAACGGGAACTGTTTTTGCGCCAGAAGGCTGCAAAAGTTCACCGTAAACACCTGTTTCGCAATTTACACGAAGGCTGCCCAAGGCAATATCAGAAAAAACTCCGCAAAGCTCACCGGGGTTGCCTGCGCTGCTCTTATAGAAGCCGTTGACTCTCGCTCTGACCGCTTCACCGTTATTGAGGGGCATAATCTTGCCCGTATCAATATCGCATACACCGTGCCCGAGACCTGCAAATTTTCCCGATGCATCATCATAAAAAGTAACCGTACCTATACCTGCCGAGCTGTCTCTGACCCAAATACCCGCCTTATATCCGCCGTTGACTGACATTTCGGGTCTTAGTGTCAGCTCAAGCTTTTCACCGTTTCGGTCGACATTTAATTTCAGGGTTTGACCCTGCGACTGCTCAACGGACTCGGTAAGCTGATTTGAACTTGTTGCCGCTTCACCGTTGATATGGGTAATTATATCTCCGCATTTAAGTCCCGCTTTAACTGCGGGGTCTTTTGATCCCGATGATGTTGTTACGGAATCTATGCTGACTACTATAATACCTTTTGTATATAGCTTAATTCCGAAAACGTCACCGCCAAGACCGACATATCTGCGTTTGGTTACATTGATTTTTATTTCTTTGACCGGAATAACCTTAAGTGCCGTTATATTGGTTTTATATTCACTAAAAGACTCCGTACCCGCTGCAACGGCATAATCGCTTTCCGCCGAAAAGACACTTCCGAAATCAGGCGATTCACTTTCCGTTATACTTATCTCATCGGGAAGGTTTTCACTTCCGTAAGCCACAAGAGAAAAAACCGATATGCACGGTATAAGAAAAACTACGCTCAAAGCTTTAAAAAAACGCTTCATCACTCACCTCCGTGTTTTATTTTTGCTTCGCTTTCTTGCGAAGCACTAATAATTTGCTCCGACGAAACAAAAATAAACAGAGGATATTCAGCCCGTAAATCTTTTTCAGAAATTCATGTTTTTTCTTGATGCTTTGTCGAATAATGCGATATCTTTCAAAATTAATTATTTGGTAATTATTGACAATTTTGACAAAATATGGTAATATTCCGATGTACTAAATCAAACGGAGGTAAAAACCATGAGAAAAATGTTGAAGGCAATGATAACAGAGGACGGAAGCGAAACCGCACATGAGCTTGCAGGTATCCTTCGCACAAACGGATTTGAGGTTTCAACCGTTATAAAAGACGGAAGCCTGATTATTGAAAAATTTGTATCGGGTGAAAGACCCGACGTTCTTCTGATAGACGGCTTTATGCCGAGAATGGATGCACTCGGAGTGCTCCGCGAACTCGATAGTATGCATCTTGACAAAAGACCCCTTGTTATGGTCCTGTCAAGCACGGATAATCAGCGATTTGAAAGCGAGGTTCTGAAAGCGGGTGCGGATTACTATTTCCTCAAACCCTATAATCCTGCCATGCTTGCAGAAAGAATAACACAGTTTTCATCAATTCATAACTCAAATGCAAATTCAAACGGAGTTAAGGATTTGGAAGTTGTTGTGTCACAGATAATGCATCAGATAGGTGTGCCTGCACACATAAGAGGCTATCAGTACTTAAGAGAAGCAATCATTCTCTCGGTCAACAACAACGAAATGATAAGCTCGGTGACAAAAATTCTCTATCCCACGGTTGCAAAAACGTTCAAAACCACTCCTTCAAGAGTTGAAAGAGCAATCAGACATGCAATTGAAGTTGCATGGGACAGAGGCGATGTTGATATTTTAAGCTCCTATTTCGGTTACACAATCCAGAATGAAAGAGGCAAGCCCACAAACAGCGAGTTTATTGCCATGATAAGCGATAATCTCAAACTCAGAATGAAGACGGTATAAAAAACACGGCAGAGAGCAAAACTCTCTGCCGTTTGAATTTTAAAGTAAACCGAATTTCAAAAGAATATCAACAAGGAACGTAACATCAATCGAAATGAATGGCATTTTGAACATCTCATCATCGACTTCATTGGAAAGAATTTCAAATTCGATTTCCACATCCATATCGGCTATGTTTTGTCCGACGGTTATTTTTTTCAGCTCATCGCCTTCAAAATATGCACTCATTTGATATTTTTCACCGTCTGATTCAAAAGTATATTCTTCAACCAAAAATGCTCTTTCTTCAAGCACAAGTTCATATTCTCTGTCGAACGAGAAATCTGAAAAGTCCGTATTTTCCGGACCAAAAACATCTTCAGCTTTCATTTTGTAATGCATAAAAGGAAATTTTGTCAGGAAAATTAAAAGGTCATCGTCCTTTGAAACCATTTTGATTTCTCTTCCGTCAAAATCGATTATCATTGCAAAATTATCGCCTTTGAAATAAGCATTGCACTTTATAAAGCCCATAAGATAACCGCCTGCACGCACGTTCATTTTAACGGCAAGCTCGTTATCAGACTCTTGATTGCTCATCCATTTCTCAAATCTGGTGGGTTCTGCTTCAACGGCAAATGCACCGATTGAGAAAACCGAAATTGCAATCAGTACCGACAATATAACAGATATAGTTTTTTTCATTATAAATACTCCTTTATGCAGCTATAAGCGCAAGGAACAAGCCTTTAAGAATGGGTGTCATATCAAATGAAATAAGAGGAAGTTCGAAGATGCTGTCATCAACCTCAAAGCTGATATTCTCAAAATATGTGTTCTGAACCGAGTTTGTTTTTTTGTCTGTAACGTTGAGAAGCTTAAGGTCATCGCCTTCATAATAGAACTTGCTTGTCACCTGAGCTCTGTCGTTAAATTCCTCAACATAATATGTTTTGCCATCAAGCTCTTCTTCATAGCTTCCGACATAGTTGAGAACGCCGAGAGTTATGTTTGTTGCCTCTTTGATAAGTCCCCAGATATCAACCGAACCGAGCGCCTCACTGTCAAGCTTT
>JAZSDF010000126.1:0-3517 GCA_045531035.1 Acutalibacteraceae bacterium
ATAACGGTGAATTCCTGACAGAAAAGGACAGTGCAAACCACAGAAGGGCAAGCTATAAAACGGTCCTTTCTGAAATGACAGAGTGCAAGCACAAATTTGTTGTCGGGCTTTGCAACGATGAGTTGGGCTACATTCTTGCTGAAAATGATTTTCTGCTTAATGAGACCCTGCCATATATCAACAAGGCTACTGATGATATGGACAGAGACCACTACGAAGAAACTAACTCAACCGGACCTGAGACAGGCAGAATTATTCTTGAAGAAACTGAAAAGCTGATCAGATCGGTTTACAATTGATTATAAGGAGATGTCAACAATGAAAAAGCGTTCCCGTTCTTTTATCGCAATTCTTCTTGTATTTACTATGTTTTTTTCTGTAAACTCAATAACTGCTTTCGCAAGCGGTGAACAGGACAATAATCCCATTTGCTTTGTTTCAAATATGCTCGGAGGCTTTATTGACAACTTGATCAGACTGTTGGGTGTTCTTACTCCCACGCCTGACTACCCGACGGTTGAAGAATACTTTGCTTCAGACAGTGAAAATTTCTATAAAGGAACTGAAAGCTTTATTGACAATGCTGCAGACGGAGCAAAATGGTCTCTCGGCTTCGGCAAGGAAAGCATTGTTCCCGACAATCTTCGTGACGGAAGCAAAAAATACTACACTGGCGGATATTTTACCCAGAAGGTGAACGGTGTGTTCGACGATCAGAAGGCTGTTGCAATTGCCCTCAACGACGGTTCGGGCAGAGGCACAACAATCTTTGCTTCAATCGACGGTATCGGTGTTGCCAATGCAGATGTCCGCGCTATAAGAAGTGCTGTAGAGCAAAAGCTCAAAGAAAAGGAAGTTGACAGCGATATCAATGCCATCAATATCAACGCTACACACTGCCATACGGTTATTGATACTCAGGGTATAGGTCTTGACCTGTTGCCTAAAATCTTTCTCAGTTTCTTCGGCGGAGCAGGCAGGTCAATGGATACTGAGTTTCTTGAGGTTATGATTGACCGTGCATCCGATGCGATTGTTGAAGCATATACGAATATCGAAACCGGTTCGCTATATTATTTCGAAACAGCAGGTATGGGCAAGGATGACGAGCACGGTCTGTATGCCGATGATGAATACCCGTATCTTGTCAACAAGAGATACTATACCGAGGGCTATCAGCACAAATTTGCTTGCTTCAAATTTGTTCCCGACAACAAGACTTCAGCTGCAACAATCTTTACCAATATCGGCGCACACCCAACAATTGTTGATGAAGAAACAAATCTTCTTTCTGCAGACTTTCCTGCATTTATGGAAGAAAAAGTCAACGGTGCCGGTATGAATTTTATGTTTATTCAGGGCGCACAAGCACCTGTTTCTGTTAACAAATGGGCAGATGTTCCGGCGTCAACCATTGGTGAGGTTGATGAAAAAGTCGCTGTCAATCCTACTGCAGAAGATTATAAGACAGCCATCCTCTACGGCTATGAATACGCAAGACTTATTCTGGAAGCCCAGGATAATTTAAAAGAAATTGAACCCATACTCAATGTCAGAATGACTGAGTATGTCGTCAGCCTTGAAACAGGTCTTTTCGCTTACGGTGCTACCGAAGGCTTTATCGGCACAACAACCGTAAAGGATTCTTCAAGCGAAACAGGTTATTCCATTATTACGGAAGCCGGATACATAGAAATCGGAAAAGATATTGTTTTGCTTACTGCTCCCGGTGAAATTGTACCTCAACTTATATACGGTAATTTTGTTTCGGCGGAAGAATCATATTCAGGTACAGAATGGACTTATGAAGCAACCGCAAAACTCATTCCCGAAGGTAAAACAGTTCTTGTTATGGGACTTTGTAACGATGCAATCGGATATATTCTGCCGGATAACGACTTCGCACACTTTATTACTGATGTTATTTGGGATATGGATGGCGCAGATAAGATCTTTGGCTCCTATCACAGACATTATGAAGAACTGCTTTCAGCCGGAGCTTCAGCGGGTTCAACAACCGTTTCAACTTTAAATGAACTCGTAAAAAGCCTGAACCCTTAAAGGTTTTGAAGTTAAAAATAAAACAAATTTAAACTGTAACACACGAAGTGTTTACTGAGCTTTGTGGCAGAGTGAATGACCCGGACAGAATACAGTTCGGGTCATTTAAATCCCAAAAAGGAGAAAAGCAATGGCAAAAAAGTTTTATGATTATATAATCCACGGTGGAGATTATAACCCGGACCAATGGATAAGAACGCCCGAAATATGGGATGAGGATATGCGTCTGATGAAGCTTGCCCATATCAACAGTGCAACGGTCGGCGTATTTTCATGGGCAACACTTGAACCTGAAGAAGGCGTTTATAATTTTGAATGGCTTGATACTATACTTGATAAAATGCATCGGAATGGTATTGCCGCAATCCTTGCCACTCCGTCGGGCGCGCGGCCTGCATGGCTTGCCGAAAAATATCCCGAAGTTTTAAGAAAAGACGAAAACGGGATACGCCGCAAATTCAGTGACAGACACAATCATTGTCTCACTTCCCCGGTTTACAGAGAAAAAGTCCGCAGCATCAACAGAATACTTGCGGAAAGATACAAAAACCATCCTGCCCTGAAAATGTGGCATATTTCAAATGAATACAGCGGAGAATGCCGCTGTGAGCTTTGCTGCGAGGCTTTCAGAAAATGGCTCAGAGAATATTATCACAACGATATCGATGAGCTGAATTTCAAATGGTGGAATGCATTCTGGTCGCATTCCTTCAACGATTTTGACCAGATTAATCCGCCCGAAAAAAACGGAGAAGACAGTGCATCGGCTCTTAATCTTGCATGGCAGCGTTTTATAACCGACAGCCACATTTCTTTTTTTGAAAACGAAATTGCACCTCTGCGGGAAATTACACCGGATATTCCCGTAACCACCAACTTTATGAAAAGATATAACGGAATTGATTATCAAAAGTTCGCAAATTATGTTGATCTTGTATCTTGGGACAGTTATCCTGCCTGGGACAAGGGTAAAAATCTCGATGAGGCACTTGAAACAGCGTTTTTACACGATTTTTTCCGTTCATTAAAAAACGGTCAGCCGTTTTTCCTTATGGAAAGCACACCGTCATTAGTAAACTGGCAGGATGTCAACAAGCTCCCAAAATCGGGCATACATGAGCTTGCATCAATCCAGGCTGTTGCACACGGTGCGGACAGCATACAGTATTTCCAATGGAGAAAAAGCAGAGGCGGAGACGAAAAATTTCAGGGTGCGGTTATTGACCATTGCGGACACGAAAACACAAGAGTTTTCAGAAACGTAACAAGGCTTGGAGAAACACTTGAAAAATTGAATTCCGCTGTCGGAAGCGAAACCGAAAGCAGAGTTGCGGTTATATATGACTGGGAAAACGGCTGGGCAGTCAATGTTTTCCGTGGTTATAACAACATCCGCAGAGATTATGTGAAGGAATGCATAAAATGGTATGCTCCCTTCTATAAGAGAGGCATCAGC
>JAZSDF010000167.1:0-12440 GCA_045531035.1 Acutalibacteraceae bacterium
AGGACGGATTCCAGATCAGAACCCTCCTCCTCACCCTCTTCAACCGCCTCCTCCCCACACTTATCAAGGAAGGAAGAGTCTTTATTGCGGAATCTCCCCTCTTTGAGATAACCACCAAGGATAACACCTATTTTGCTTACAACGAGCAGGAAAAGGCCCAAATTCTTGAAAAGCTCGGAAATACGAAATACGTTCTCCAGCGTTCAAAGGGTCTCGGCGAAAACGACCCCGAAATGATGTCACTAACTACAATGAATCCTTCAACAAGAAGACTGATTAAAATTGAGCCTTCTTTTGCTCAGGAAACTGCAGATAAATTTGATTTGCTTCTTGGTGATAATCTAATCGGAAGAAAAGATTATATCGCAGAAAACGGTCATCTTTATATCGATTTAACAGACGTTTCATAATTTTATAACGGAGTTTTAATAATGGCTAAAAAAAATAAAAAGGATATTAATTCATCTCTTAAACAGCTTGATGATAAAACACATATTTTCGGTGCAGGTGATGTTGCAAATCAAAGCATTGTTGATGCTCTTGAAGTTAACTTTATGCCCTACGCCATGAGTGTTATCATGTCAAGAGCTATTCCCGAGATAGACGGTTTTAAGCCTTCTCACAGAAAAATTCTTTATATGATGTATAAAATGGGGCTTCTGACGGGTCCCAGAGCAAAATCAGCAAAGATTGTCGGACAGGTTATGCAGCTCAATCCCCACGGTGATGCTGCGATTTACGATACCATGGTACGTCTTTCAAAAGGTTATGAAGCACTCTTACATCCATATGTTGATTCAAAAGGTAACTTTGGTAAAGCATTTTCAAGAGATATGATGTGGGCTGCTTCAAGATATACTGAAGCTAAACTGGAAAAAATTTGCACGGAATTTTTTGTTGATATCGATAAGAATACCGTTGATATGATTGATAATTTCGATAACACAATGAAAGAACCTGCACTTCTTCCGGTTAATTTCCCGAGTGTGCTTGTCAATGCAAACACAGGTATTGCCGCAGGTATGGCTAGCTCAATATGTTCATTTAATCTTGAAGAAGTATGTAAAACAACAATTGAATTAATAAAAAACCCTAAGCATGATGTTACGGAAACTCTTCTCGCTCCGGACTTCGCTGGTGGCGGTCTTCTTATCTATAACAGAGAAAACATGGAAGAAATTTACCGTACAGGCAGGGGAGGATTTAAGGTAAGAGCAAGATACAGCTTCGATAAATCTAACAACTGTATAGAAATCACTGAAATTCCGCCCACAACAACTTGTGAAGCTATTATTGACAGAATTATCGAAAAAGTTAAAACCGGTTCAATCAAAGAAATAAACGATATCCGTGATGAAACTGACCTTGGCGGTCTTAAAATAGCAATTGATATCAAGAAAGGCACAGACCCTGATAAACTAATGAAAAAGCTTTATGATTCTACACCGCTTCAGGATACTTTTTCATGTAACTTTAATGTTCTCATCAAAGCTAATCCGAGAGTTCTCGGCGTCAAAGAACTTCTCAATGAGTGGATTGAATTCAGAAGTGATTGTGTCAGAAGAAGAACCGCTTTTGATTTGAAGCGTGCTTCTGACAGACTTCATCTGCTCAGAGGTCTTGAAAAGATTCTTCTTGATATTGATAAAGCTATAAAAATTATCAGAAACACCGAAGAGGAATCCGAGGTTGTTCCCAATCTTATGATAGGCTTCAAAATTGACAAAATCCAGGCAGAATATGTTGCTGAAATCAAGCTTCGCCATCTTAACAAGGAATATATTCTTAAAAGGCTTCAGGATATTGAAAAGCTTGAAGCTGCTATAAAAGACCTCAATGATATTTTAGAAACACCCAAGAGAATTAAGCAGATTATTATTCTGGAACTCAAAGAGGTTATCAAGAAATATGCAAAGCCCAGAAAAACAGAAATAGTATATTTTACGGAAATTGACGATTCTCCTGTTGAAGATGAAATTCCGGATTATCCGGTTCATATTTTCTTTACCAAGGATGGATATTTCAAGAAGATTACTCCGCTGTCACTCAGAATGAGCGGTGCTCAGAAGCTTAAAGACGGAGACGAAATATCTCAGACATTTGAAACAACAAATGCAAAAGAGCTTCTGTTCTTTACAAATAAATGTCAGGTATATAAAACAATCATCTCAGCTTTCGAAGATTCCAAAGCAAGTGTTTTGGGTGATTATATCCCTGCAAAGCTCGAGATGGAAGAAGGCGAAATACCTGTATTTATGGCATTGACAGCTGATTACAGCGGATACATGATTTTCTTCTTCGAAAACGGAAAAGCTGCAAAAATCGACATGAAAGCTTATCAGACTGTTACAAAACGTAAAAAACTTATCAAAGCTTATTCGGATAAATCTCCTTTATCTGCGATACTTCAGCTTACTGAAGATAAAGAATTGGTTGTAATTTCAAGCTCGGGCAGACACCTTCTTATTAATACCGCTGTAATTCTTCCAAAAACCACAAAAGACACAATCGGCGTTGGTGTTCTTTCATTAAAAAAAGGTCACAGGCTTATGACTGCCCGTGAATACAAAGAAGGAGAGTTTGCAAAACCGCATAGATATAAAGCAAAAAATCTTCCTGCAGCCGGCGCTCTTTTGAGCAATGAAGACGAAGAAGAGCAGATAACATTTTAAATAATTACAGCCGTTCAAAGTCGGGCTTCCCCACAATGAACGGCTTAACCCTCAAATACCAAAAAGTATTTAAGAGTACTTGCAAAGAAAACAAACGCTTTTTTCCTTGCAAAATTATCTTTTCCGTTATTATTTTTCTGATACAAAGCATTTTTTACCAAATAAAATAAAAAAGTTCTTGCAATTAAGATAATTATATGATAAAATCCATTAGTAAAATATTATTTGGAGGTTTATGACCTATGCAGTGGTATGAAATCGTATTAGGCATTGTTCTTATCATCACATCTCTTGCACTTGTTGCCATGGTTCTTCTTCAGGAAGGCCGTCAGCAAGGTCTTTCAGGCGCTATTGCAGGCGGTGCTGAGACTTTCCTCGGCAAAAGCAAGAGCAAGACAATCGAACAGAAGCTTGTTAAAATTACAAAGATTCTTGCAATAGTCTTCTTTGTTCTTTCGCTTGTTTCAACACTTGTTGTTCTCTTTATTAAGTGATTAACGCATTATAAGAGCTGCTTTATTGCAGCTCTTTTTGCTTTTTAAAAGAATAATAAAAAACGAACCGCAAATAATATCGTTACCAATTAATAAGGAGCGATATTATGGCAAATTTAACTTCAAAGGAACTCTCTGCAATTGAAGATCAGCTTAACTGTGAACAAATGCTGATTAAAAAATTTAAGGCATACGCTGAAATGGCAACTGATCCGCAGGTTAAAACAACATGTGAACAGATTGCAAATCAGCATAAACAGCATTTTGACACTCTTATGGGTCATTTATATTAAGGAGGGGACAGCATGAATACAAATATCAATCTCACAGACAGAGAAATTATGGATGATATCCTCACATCGCAGAAACACATCACCGGCGTTTATAATTCATTTTCAAACGAATGTGTTAATCAAAAGCTTCAGGATGATATGTTGAAAATTCTTAAGGAAGAACATTCGATTCAGTTTTCTGTTTTTTCCGATATGCAGAAAAAAGGATGGTATAATCCTGCGACGGCACAAACTCAGATGATTGATGAAACAAAAACAAAATTTGAAAACATTTCAAAACAACTTTGATTATTCGGACACTTCGGTGTCCGTTGTTTTTTTAAAAAATTTTTTATAAAAAGGGTTGGAAAATCTGACAATATCTTATATAATACAATTATAATGGGTTGGTATGGTTATCAACATTAAGGAGTAAGCTATGAGTAAATATTCGGTTTCTCTTGAAAAAGTCATAAACGACCTGTCTTTGCAAGTTGTTTATTCACCAAATGATCCTGCCGATATCTATATAACTTCGCAGGATGTTAACAGACCTGGGCTTGTTTTTGCTGGATTTGAAGATTATTTCGACCCCGCAAGAATACAGTTTCTCGGGTTAACAGAGCTTGAATACATAAAAAGTCTCGATAAGATTTCTGCTCGTAAGGCCGTTGACAGATTTTTCTCAATGCAACCGTCTGCGCTTATTGTCACAAGAGGACTTGATTGCGGTGAAGATTTTATATCTTCTGCTAAAAAATATGAGGTTCCTATTCTTGCTACAAATGAATCAACTTCGGGATGTATGTCTGCAACTATTTCATATCTCGGCGTTGAACTTGCACAGCGTATAACACGACATGGAGTACTTGTTGAAGTTTACGGTGAAGGTGTTCTTATACTCGGTGACAGTGGGGTTGGTAAAAGCGAAACAGCTCTTGAACTTATCAAGAGAGGTCACAGACTTATCGCTGATGATGCTGTTGAAATACGCAGAGTTTCAAATAAAACTCTTGTCGGCTCAGCTCCCGACAACATACGTCATTTTATCGAGCTTCGCGGTGTCGGTGTACTTAACGCAAGAAGACTTTTTGGCATGGGTGCTGTTAAGCTTACCGAAAAAGTAGACATGGTTGTTCAGCTTGAACCCTGGGACAGTGAAAAGGTTTATGACAGACTCGGTCTTGAAAATGAGTATACTGAAATTCTTGATATTAAAGTTCCTGTTACAGTTGTTCCTGTAAAACCCGGCAGAAACTTATCAATAATTATTGAAGCAGCCGCAATGAATAACAGACAGAAAAAAATGGGATACAATGCAGCAAGAGAGCTTCTTCATTGTCTTGGTATGACTGATGATATTATTCCCGCAAAAAAAGAACTTGAATTTTGGCACAATTTTTAATTTGAAATGATAAATTCACATTGGAGGTAATAAATATGTACAGAATTGGTGTTGATCTCGGAGGAACAAATATTGCAGTAGGTGTTGTTACCGAGGATTTGAAAATAATTGGAAGAGGTAAAGTAAAAACCAAATGTCCCAGACCTGCTTCTGAGATTTTTGACGATATTAAAGTTGCTGTAGATATGGCAGTTAAAGATGCAGGAATTTCAATGGATGATGTTTCGTCAGTCGGTGTCGGAACTCCCGGTTCGGTTAATAAAGAAAACGGTTATATTGAATTTGCCAATAACCTCGATTTTAATCAGGTTCCTGCAAAGGAAATGCTTGAAGAAAGATTGGGCAAGACCGTTTATCTCGATAATGACGCAAACTGCGCCGCTCTTGGCGAAGCAATCGCCGGTGTCGGAAAAGGTGTAGGCAATTTTGTTGCAGTTACTCTCGGAACAGGTGTAGGCAGCGGTATTATTGTAAACGGTAAGATTGTAAACGGCGTTAATTATGCCGCAGGTGAAATGGGTCATACCGTAATTATGGTTAACGGTAAGCAGTGCAATTGCGGCAGAAAAGGATGCTGGGAACAGTACGCATCTGCAACAGCTCTCATTGCACAGACCAAGGAAGCTATGCTTGCTAATAAAGACAGTAAAATGTGGCAGCTTGTAAACGGTAATATTGACTGCACAAGCGGAAGAACCGCATTTGATGCCATGCGTCTCGGTGATGCAGCAGCAAAGGAAGTATGCGATAACTATATTTATTATGTTTCGGTTGGTGTTAATAATATTATCAACACATTCCAGCCTGAAATAGTTTGTATTGGCGGCGGTGTAAGCCACGAAGGCGACACAATTCTTAATCCTATGAGAAAGCATGCCGAGAATGAAAGATATACCATTCATTCTAATAAGCAAACAAAGATTCTTGCTGCAGAACTCGGAAATGATGCAGGTATATTTGGAGCAGCCCTTCTTGATGAATAATTTTATTTGGAGGAAACCATGAGTTTTTATAATGAAATCCGCACTTTATGCGATAATATCGGATGTGAGTATCTAACCGATGCCGTGCTGAAAAATTATACAAGCTTTAAAATCGGCGGTAAGGCTGATTTAATGGTTTTCCCTGATACAGAAGATAAAATATCTTCAATTATTAGATTAACTAATGATTTATCCGTACCGCTACTTATTATCGGTAAGGGCAGTAATATGCTTATTTCCGATTCGGGATTCAGAGGTGTTGTTATCAACACATGTAAATATGATAAAATATTTCTTGTTGACGACACAACAATCTTTTGCCAAAGCGGTGCATCACTTTCAAGACTGTGCCGATTTGCGCTCGAGAATTCTTTAACAGGTCTTGAATTTGCTTACGGAATACCGGGAACCTGTGGCGGAGCAGCATATATGAACGCAGGTGCATACGGTGGAGAAATGGTTGATGTTCTTGTTTCGTGTGAACATCTTTTCCCTGACGGAAAAAAAGGGACTTATTCCGGAAACGAACTTGGTTTGTCATACAGACACAGTGCATATTCGGACAGCGACTTGTTTATTTCTTCACTTACACTTAAACTTAAAAAAGGAAATCCCGCTGAAATCAAAGCAAAAATGGACGAACTTATGGCTAAACGTAAGGATAAGCAGCCGCTTGAATTTCCGAGTGCCGGAAGTACTTTTAAGCGTCCTGAAGGGTATTTTTCCGCCGCTTTGCTTGACGAATGTGGTCTTAAAGGCTACTCAGTTGGTGGTGCTCAGGTCAGCGAAAAACATGCGGGATTTATTATAAACAAAGGTGACGCAACCGCAGAGGATGTTATTAATCTTATTAATCATTGTCAAAATACAGTAATGAAATTTAAAGACGTTCATATTGAACCTGAGGTTAAAATTATCGGATAGGAGAGATTTGCTTTGTCGTTTTCATCTGATGTAAAAACCGAAATAACAAAATTAGAAAATTTATCTTCATGTTGCTTTCATGCACAAGTCTACGGGCTTGTGCTTTTTGCTCATTTTTCAAAATACAATCTTTCAATAACCTCAGAAAATTCAGATATTTTTGAACTGTATCTATCTTACCTGAGAGATTATTGCGAAGTTGAACCCACAATCAGTAATACTGGAACAAAAAAGCTGACCGCATATCTTAAGACTGACGATGATAAATCAAAAGTATTTGAAAAATTCGGACATTCTTTATCCGAAACATCATTAAGAATTAACCGTGCAAATATTTCCGAAGATTGTTGTCAGAGTTCATTTCTGAGAGGTGCTTTTTTAGCTTGCGGAACCGTGACTGATCCTGAAAGAGGATATCATCTTGAATTTGTAGTTCCCTATAAACGTCTTTGCATGGATTTCATGAAACTGCTCGATGAGCTCGGATTAAATCCTAAATATATTGTCAGAAAAGGAAATCATGTTATATATTTCAAAGACAGTGAAAGCATTGAAGATATTCTTGCGATTATAGGTGCTCAAGCTGCATCATTGCATGTTATGGGTATTAAAATCGAAAAGGATGTCAAGAATACAGTTAACCGTAGACTAAATTTTGAGATTTCCAACATAAATAAAACAGTAAATGCAGCAAAGCTTCAGGTTGAGGCGATTGAACTTATTGAAAGCAAGATCGGAATATCTTCTTTACCCGATAATTTGCAGGAGCTTGCTCATCTTCGTCTTGAAAATCCCGAAGCAAGTCTCAGCGAACTTGAAAATATGCTCAGCGAACCAATATCACGTTCAGGAATTAATCACAGATTGAGCAGAATAGTTAAATTTGCTGACAAAATAAAAACGGAGAATTGATTTATGTCTTTTACTCATCTGCATGTTCATAGTGAATACAGTCTGCTTGACGGTGCTTGCAGAATTGAACCTATGCTTGACAAATTAAAAAGCATGGGTCAGACATCTGTTGCCATAACAGACCACGGTGTCATGTATGGTGTTATTGATTTTTACAGGGCTGCATTAAAGAGAAACATAAAACCTATAATCGGATGTGAGGTTTATGTTGCACCTCGATCAAGATTTGATAAAGTTCACGGAATCGATAATGAAAGATATCATCTTGTTTTGTTATGTAAGAATAATGAGGGTTATGAAAATCTGATTAAGCTTGTATCCGAAGGATGGGTTAACGGTTTTTATACCAAACCCAGAGTTGATAAAGATATTCTTGAAAAATATCACGAAGGTCTTATTGCGCTTTCGGGATGTCTTGCAGGAGAAGTTGCAAATGCATTACTAAGAAATGACTATGAAGAAGCCAAAAATACAGCTAAATGGTATAAGGATATTTTTGGAGAAGATAATTATTACCTTGAAATACAAAATCATGGATTAAATGAACAACAAATAATTAATCCTGATTTAATCAAGCTATCGAAAGAGCTTGATATACCGCTTGTTGCTACAAATGATGCGCATTATGTGGACAAGCAGGATGCAAAAATGCAGCAGGTTCTCATTTGTATCCAAACCAACCATACTATTGGAGAGGATACAGGTCTTGAGTTCGGAACAGAAGAGTTTTATCTTAAATCAGAAGACGAAATGCTTGAAGCATTTTCCGACTGCCCCGAAGCAGTGCTCAATACCGCTCGTATTGCAGAGAAGTGTAATGTAACCTTTGAATTCGGTAATACAAAGCTTCCTCATTTTGATGTTCCTGAGGGATATGACCATTTCGAATGGTTTTCTCTTCTTTGCAGAAAAGGTCTTATTGAAAGATACGGAGATAATCCCCCTGAAGAATATATAAACAGACTTGATTATGAGCTTGATGTAATTAATAAAATGGGTTATGTTGACTATTACCTTATAGTCCATGATTTTATTAAGCATGCAAAAGACAAGGGTATTCCCGTCGGACCCGGAAGAGGCTCGGGTGCTGCTAGCATATGTGCATATTGTATTGGTATCACAGGAATTGACCCAATGAAATACAACCTTCTCTTTGAAAGATTTTTAAATCCTGAAAGAGTAAGTATGCCCGACTTTGATATTGACTTCTGCTTTGAAAGAAGGGGAGAGGTCATTGATTATGTTATCGATAAATACGGTTCTGATCATGTTGCACAGATTGTAACATTCGGAACACTTGCCGCTAAAGCCGCAATCCGTGATGTCGGACGAGCTCTCGGAATTTCTTATTCAACTGTTGATAACATAGCAAAGCAAGTTCCAAATGAATTGAATATCACAATTGACAGAGCCCTCAAACGCTCGGTCGATTTAAAAGCGTTATATGATAATGACGAAGAAGCAAAAGAACTTATTGATATGGCAAGGAAAGTTGAGGGTATGCCACGTCATGCATCAACTCATGCCGCAGGTGTTGTTATAACGCATGATCCTGTTGTTTCATATGTTCCTCTTGCTAGAAATGATGAAGCGATTGTTACGCAATTCCCGATGACAACGCTCGAAGAACTCGGGCTTTTAAAAATGGATTTTCTCGGATTGAGAACACTTACCGTTATAAAGTCAGCTGAGAACATGATAAAAAAAATACATCCACATTTTAATATTGATAATATTGATGTTGAAGATAAATCGGTTTATGATATGATGTGTCAGGCACAAACCGAAGGTGTTTTTCAATTTGAATCAGCAGGCATGAGAAGTGTTCTTTCTCAACTCAAACCTACATCATTGGAGGATTTGATTGCTGTTATTTCGCTTTACAGACCCGGCCCTATGGATTCAATTCCAACCTACATTGAAAACCGTCACAACCCTGATAAAATTAAATATAAAACTCCTGAATTAAAAAATATTCTTGACGTTACCTACGGTTGTATGGTTTATCAGGAACAGGTTATGCAGATATGCCGTGAATTGGCAGGATATTCCTATGGCAGAGCTGATATTGTACGACGTGCTATGGCAAAAAAGAAACATGATGTTATGCTTAAAGAAAGAGATGCTTTTGTTGATGGCGCAGTAAGCAGAGGTGTTGATTTTAAAGCAGCGAATGAGATATTCGATGAAATGATTTCTTTTGCATCATACGCTTTCAACAAGGCGCATGCTGCCGCTTATGCATATGTTGCATATCAGACAGCGTGGCTCAAGTGTCATTATCCTTGTGAATTTTTTGCCTCTCTTCTTACAAGTTTTCTTGATAATACAAGCAAAGTTGTTCAATACATTAATGAATGTTCCAAGCTCGGAATTAAAATTCTTCCTCCTCATGTTAATGAAAGTTCGGATGAATTTGCTGTTTCGGACGGGAATATTCATTTCAGTTTGCTTGCTATAAAGGGTCTCGGCAGGGGATTCATTAACAGAATGATTGATGAAAGAACAAAAAAAGGCAATTTCATTGATTTTTATGACTTCTGCCGCAGAATGTACGGTAAAGATTTCAACAGACGCACTATAGAAAACCTCATCAAATGCGGTGCTTTTGACGGTCTGGGAGCAAATCGCAGGCAAATGATGAATTCTATTGATTCTATCCTTGAAGAACTTGATTCTTCAAAACGAAGAAATGTTGAAGGACAGATCGGTTTTGGCGATCTTTCTTTTTGTGACGACAGTGAAGACTATTCACCTGCAACCGTATTTATTTATCCTGATGCAGTTGAATTTACTCCCGAACAGCTTTTAAAATATGAAAAGGAAGTTTCCGGAATGTATCTTTCCGGACATCCGATGAGTAAATACGAAAAGTTATCTGAAAAACTCAATTGTGCTAAAATTAATGAAATCCTTGATTCAGAATCAAACAAATATAAAGATAATGAGCGTGTTTTAATATTAGGTCTGCTTGGTTCAGTCAAGAAAAAAATAACGAAAAATGATTCTACCATGGCATTTTTAAATCTTGAAGATACAACAGCTTCAATAGAAGTAATTGTTTTCCCTAAAACGCTCATGGATAAACCTGCTATGTTCTATGAAGGCAATATATTACTTGTTCACGGACGAATAAGTATGCGTGAGGATGAGGATACCAAAATAGTCTGTGAAGCGGTTGAGCCTTGTCCCTCTGAAGAATCTGTTATTGAAACGAAACAAGAAGTTAAAAAAGAAAAGAAGAAGGCAAAAGGTCTTTTTCTCAGATTTGATACTTCAGATTCTCCTCAAATTGAATGTTGCAGAAAGCTCCTTGCAATTTTTGACGGAAATGTCCCTTTATATTACTATTATTCAGATAAAAAGGAATATAAAAAGAACCCGATTATGCAGGGAATTGATGTGAATGATGTTTTGTTACGAGAACTTCGTAAAATACTTGGAGACTCAAATGTTATTTATAATATATAAAGCAGATAATACAGTTGAAAAGCTTTAATTTTTTTAGCAAAAAATGTTTATTTCATTGACATTATGTTGTAAAAAGTGTATTATATATGCTGAACATTTTTCAAGGAGAGTAATTATTATGAAGACAATCGGCGTTTTAACAAGCGGCGGTGACGCCCCTGGTATGAATGCTGCAATCCGTGCAGTTGTCAGAACCGCATGTGAAAACGGAATTAAAGTATACGGTATTAACAGAGGCTATCAGGGTCTTATCGAAGGCGATATTCGCGAACTCAATATCAGAAGTGTTTCCGATATTATTCACAGAGGCGGAACAATGCTTTATTCTGCAAGATGCAAGGCATTCAGAGAAGAATCCGGTATGCAGCAGGCTATTGATACATGCAAGAAATTCGGAATCGAAGGTATTGTTGTTATCGGCGGTGATGGCTCATTCAGAGGCGCGCGCGACCTTTCACTCAGAGGTATTCCCTGTATAGGTGTTCCCGGTACAATTGATAACGATATTGTTTCATCTGATTATACAATTGGTTATGATACATGCCTTAATACTGTTATGCAGATGGTAGACAGAGTCAGAGATACAGTCGAATCTCATAGCCGTTGTATTGTTGTAGAAGTTATGGGTAACAGATGTGGCGACCTTACTCTTAATGCGGGTATCGCTGTCGGTGCAACTGCAATTGTTATTCCTGAGATTCAGTCTGATATAGAAAAGCATGTTATCGAAAGAATCAGAAGAACTCAGAAAACAGACAAGAAGCACTTCATCGTTATGGTTGCTGAGGGTATCGGCGGTGTTGAAGAGCTTGCAAGAAAAATTGAAAAAGAATGTGGCGTTGAGTCAAGAGCAGTTATTCTTGGTCATGTTCAGAGAGGCGGTTCTCCCACAGTTCGCGACAGAGTTGCAGCAAGCCAGATGGGTTATAAGGCTGTTCAGCTTCTTATGGAAGGTATCGGCAACAGAGTTGTTGTTCAGAAGAAAGACGATATTGTTGATTATGATATCTATGAAGCTCTCTGCATGGAACGTTCGGTTAATGACGAGCTTTATAAGATTGCTCATGAAATTTCAATCTGAGGTATCAAATGATTTCCCAAGAATTTCTTACACTTAGAAAAAAAATAATAGAAAAAGATTTTAAAAATCTCAATGATATGCAAAAGAAAGCGGTCCTCTCTACGGAAGGACCGCTTTTGGTGCTTGCCGGCGCAGGCAGCGGAAAAACAACCGTGCTTATAAACCGTATCGCCAATATAGTCAATTTCGGCAGCGGCAGCGACAGCGACTATGTTCCTGAGCATAT
>JAZSDF010000114.1:0-5162 GCA_045531035.1 Acutalibacteraceae bacterium
GGTGTAGAAACCTGTGCACTCAAGAACAACGTCAACACCGATTTCGCCCCAGGGAAGTTCTGCAGCGTTAGCCTTAGCATAGATTTTGATTTCTTTGCCGTCAACTGTGATGCTGTCTTCGCCTGCAACTACTGTATCAGCGAGAGCGTATCTGCCCTGTGCTGTGTCGTACTTAAGAAGATGAGCGAGCATAGCGGGATTTGTAAGGTCGTTGATAGCAACGATTTCGTAGCCTTCTGCACCGAACATCTGACGGAATGCAAGACGGCCGATACGGCCGAAGCCATTGATTGCAACTTTAACTGCCATTGTGAATTACCTCCAAAAATAAAAATTCATTTTTTGACAAGATATATTTTATACATTTTTTATCAAATATGCAACAGTTTTTTGATATTTTTCAAACTTTTGGTAAACTGAACAAAATTACAAAATTCAGCGTAAAAAACGGTGCAAAACTAACAAAATTTTTGCGGATAATTTGTGCTTATCGCACATGAAAAGATGAATTGAAATCTTGATTTCATGAATTGTTGCCCTGCAACATTAAGGATAGGCTTCGCCTATGACCGATTGTATTTCAAACAATGCACATAGTGCAAATCATGGAGCAAAGCGAGAAATCATGACAAGGTCAATTCATGCCGAGAGGCAAATCATCAATGTTATTTATGATACTTTCCGCCGCTCGAAATCATGAAAGAACGGTAAATCTGTTCAAGAAGCATTACCCGTGCAAGCTGATGGGGAAAGGTCATGGGGCTCATTGAAAGGCGGAACTTTGCTTTGTTTTTGACTGCGGGAGAAAGACCGTGAGAGCCGCCTATTATGAAGCAAAGTGAACCGAAACCCGAAACCGCACATTTTTCGATTTCTTTTGACAAGCCCTCAGATGATAATTCTTTTCCCTCAATACAGAGAGCAAAAACGGCCTCGTTTGCTGATATTTTGGACAAGATTCTTTCGCTTTCGTCATTAAGTGCGGCTTCAATCTGCGCCTCATTGGGATTTTCGGGAAGTCTTGCGGGAACAAGTTCGGTTATCTTTAATTTGCAGAACGCACCAAGCCTTTTTTCGTATTCGGCACACGCCATGCGAAGGTAATCTTCCTTGAGCTTTCCTACGCAAATTATGTTGATATTTATCATATTGTCACCTTTTAATTACAGAGCAATGACGGGGTTTCTGTCGCCTGCAACGGTTAAAATGTAGTCAATATTTTCCTTTGCGCCCGCCATTGTCATTGCCGCATGAGTCGTTTCAAAAGCGAGCGAGGGAATATTGTTTTCCTTGCTTAAATGCCCGAGAACAAAACGTGTTGTGCCCGATTCCGCAAGCTTTACGGCGGTTTCGGCGCATTTTTCGTTGGAGAGATGTCCGCAGTCGGATAAAATTCTTTGCTTGAGGAAGTAGGGATACGGTCCGTTCTGAAGCATCCCGATATCGTGATTTGACTCAAGCAGAACAAGGTCGCAGCCGTAAATTGAGTTCATAACGGAGTCATTGATACAGCCGATATCCGTTGCAACGGCAAGACGTTTGCTGTCGGGTGTGACAACTGTGTAGCCCGTACTTTCCTTGGTATCATGCGGAGTTCTGAACGGCCTGACATACATTCCGCAGACCTCGATGCCTTCGTACGGGATAACATCCGCTCTGACTTTTTCGGTCAGAACACCGAGGTCTCCCATGCCGGAAAGAGTGCCCTCCGATGCATAGACCTTTATTCCGTGACGCTGTGCGAAAACTCTTACCCCGTTGACATGGTCCCAGTGCTCGTGGGTGATGAAAATTCCGCCGATTGATGACGGGTCAACTCCGATTTCCGCAAGAGCTTCGGCGGTTCGTTTGGCACTTACTCCCACGTCAATCAGGATACCGCCGTGAGATGAGCCTATGTATGTGCAGTTGCCGCTGCTTGATGAATATAACGAACAAAATCTTGCCATATTTTTCTCCAAAACAAACCGCCATAATCCAGCGAGGGTTACGGCGGCTCTTTATTATATTACATTATATCAACCTGCGTTGATGAGTGCATCGGGTTCCGGGCAGAAAATTCTTTTTATGTCTGCACCGAGACCCTTGAATTTTTCAACGACATTTTCATATCCTCTGTCGATATGATAGATATCCTCAATCTCTGTTGTGCCGCTTGCGGCAAGACCTGCAATAATCATTGCGGCACCTGCACGAAGGTCATCGGCTTTTACGGGTGCCCCCTTGAGCTGTTCGACGCCCTGAACAACTGCGAGCTGACCGTCAGCGTTGATATTTGCACCCATGCGGTTAAGCTGTTCAGTGTATTTGAAACGGTTTGACCACACACTCTCGGAGATAATGCTTGTGCCATCTGCGAGAGCAAGAAGTACCGCAAACTGGGGCTGCATATCGGTAGGGAATCCGGGGTGGGGCATTGTTTTGATGTTGCATTTATCGGGTCGTCTGTCAAGCGAAACTCTGACGGCATCGTCGAATTCCTCAACAACGGCACCGCACTCAATAAGCTTCTTTGAGATTGATTCAAGATGCTTGGGGATAATATTTTTGATAAGAACATCGCCCTTTGTTGCGGCTGCGGCAACCATGAATGTGCCTGCCTCAATCTGATCGGGGATAATAGAATATGTGCAGCCGTGAAGCTGTTCAACACCTCTTACTTTGATAACATCTGTACCTGCGCCTCTGATATCTGCGCCCATGGAGTTGAGGAAGTTTGCAAGGTCAACGATATGAGGTTCTTTTGCAGCGTTTTCAATAACGGTGAGACCTTCCGCCTTTACTGCCGCAAGAAGAATGTTTACCGTTGCACCAACCGAAGCCATATCAAGATAAATGGGGCTGCCTATGAGCCTGTCGGCTTTTGCGTCTACAATTGCGTTATCTTCAACGGAAACGGTTGCGCCGAGAAGCTCAAAGCCTTTGATATGCTGGTCGATGGGTCTTGGACCGAGATAGCAACCGCCGGGCATCGATACCTTTGCTCTTGAAAATCTTCCGAGAAGAGCACCGATAAAATAATACGATGCACGCAGATGCTTTGTCATATCATGTGAAATAACATAGGAATCAACTCGGCTTGAATCTATTTCAATTGTGTGTTTGTTTACAACTCTGACGTCTGCACCGATTTGCTTGAGAATTTTCATCATATATCCGATATCGCTTATTGAACAGGGGAGATTTTCGATTACGCAGACATCCTGTGAGAGAATAGCAGCGGGAATGATTGCAAGAGCAGCATTTTTAGCGCCGCTTATCTCAACCTCACCGTGAAGAGGTTTACCGCCGTTGATTATAAATTTCTCCAAGGAAATTTCCCTCTTTTCGTTTCATAATGATTTATATAAAACAAGTAAAAATACTAAAAACCCAAAGTATTATATCATCTTATTTCCGATTTGAAAAGACCAAAATTAAAAAAAGATGTAATTTTTTTGTAGTTTTTTTGTAATTTTTGAAAAATCTGTGTAGTTTTATGAAAAAACATTCTTAACCGCATATTTAGTATGCCGAAATTAACGGTACATATATGCAGTAAAAAATTAAGATTTAAAAGACAATATATCCAAAAGCGCTGACATATTTTTGGCCAAACTGACTATGGATTTTTTGCCGAAACCGCTTTTCGTCTTTTTAACGGAAAAATCCTGCCGTTAACTTCAAAACCCACTTGTGATTTGTGAAATTAAACAAAGTGAACACTTGTTTTTTGTGCCAAATACTGAAAAAATCTGTTGCGCATCTTTGATGTCAAAGAAATTTTTGACATGTATAAAATTGTATAAATTTGTTAATTTTCAATAAAAACGGGAACAAATTCACAAAAAATTCAAAAAAATATTGAAAAAAAGCGAAGTTTTCTATTGCAAAAAGGATGTTTGTTGTGTAAAATGTAGATGTCCCGATTGTCATTTTGTATAAATTCACAAGAAGTTAAAACAATTCGAATTGTGGGGTAATAACTATGTCTAACAGAATTTTCCAGGGTCTCGTACATCAGATGAGAGATGCTGTCGGCAGAACTCTGGGCGTAATTGATGAAACAGGTACCATTATCGCTTGCAGTGAGCTGAGCAAAATCGGCGAGGTTATCTCAACTGCGAACGACATTTTTGCGGACAACGAGCTTCATTATATCAACGGATATACTTTCTGCAATTTCGGCACACATATTCAGACTGAGTATGCTGTTTTTGTTGAAGGCACAGATGAGCTTGCAGGCAGATTTGCGGCTGTTTGCTGCGTTTCGCTCGAAAATCTCAAGCAGTACTATGAAGAAAAATTTGACAGGGGCAACTTCATTAAGAATGTTATTCTCGATAACATACTTCCCGGAGATATTTATATTAAATCAAGAGAGCTTCGTTTTGCTTCGGAGTCAACAAGAGTTGTTCTTCTTATAAGAATCACCGACCATAACGATGCATCTGTATTTGATACCGTGCAGAATCTCTTCCCCGATAAGAGCAAGGATTTTGTTATCAATATCAATGAGCACGATATCGCTATCGTCAAGGAAGTACGCAGCAACATTGAGTCCAAGGACCTCGAAAAGCTTGCACGTTCAATTTCCGATTCGCTCAGCACCGAGCTTTATACCCATGTTCTTGTGGGCATCGGCACAACCGTTGAGGGAATCAAGGACCTTGCGCGCTCATTCAAGGAAGCACAGATTGCTCTTGAAGTAGGCAAGGTGTTTGATACGGAAAAAACCATTGTCAGCTATGAAAATCTCGGCATTGCACGCCTTATTTATCAGCTTCCCACAACTCTCTGCGATATGTTCCTCAGAGAAGTTTTCAAGAGAGGCTCGATTGAAAGCCTTGACCATGAAACTCTGTTCACAATTCAGCGTTTCTTCGAAAACAACCTCAACGTTTCCGAAACATCAAGAAAGCTGTTTGTTCACAGAAACACCCTTGTTTACAGACTTGAAAAAATCAAGAAGCTTACGGGTCTTGATCTTCGTGAGTTTGATGATGCTATCGTATTCAAGGTTGCGCTCATGGTTAAGAAATATCTTGATGCAAAACCCGTTAAATATTAAATATAACCTTTGAAGGATTTGATACAGTGATTGAATTTAAGAATGTATCCAAAAGGTATGAGGGTGCGAATGCTCCCGCTTTGAAGGATATTAACTTGACTATAGATAAAGG
>JAZSDF010000060.1:0-16999 GCA_045531035.1 Acutalibacteraceae bacterium
TTGTTTTCTGTAATCGCAGCGCTTACCGTCAACATCTTTTCTGTGCTTACAGCGGTAGCAGTAATAATCCTTGTAACGTGAACCGTCTTCTTTTTTCTTCTTTCTGTTCGGATTTCCATAAAGACTTGCTCCGCATACGGGACAATGAAGAATGCCTGATAATATGTTTTCGTGCTCTAAATCGTGAACCTTTTCACATCTGTTGCCTGTTTCAAGCCGTTTCTGATGAGCGGCTTCCCATTCGGCTTCTGATACAATCGCTTCGTGTATTCCGTCAAAAAGCAGGTAGTTATCCTGCTTTACGATACGGGATGCGCCTCTCTGACCGGGAATTTTTTCAGTTTTTCTTCTTTGGTATGCAATTTTTCCGCAGTATACGGGATTATCAAGAACGCTTTTTATGAAATGCGGAGTAAAACTGTCACGGTGAGTTTTCTGGCGCTGCTTCTTCTTTATGCCGTGTTTATTAAGATAGTCCGCAATACCTGTTACACCCATAGTGGTATGAACAAACTTGTCAAAGATAAACTTTATAACTTTAACCTCATCTTCGGCGATTTTAAGTTCACCTTTTTCGAGTTTGTAGCCGTAGGGTGCAAATCCGCCGTTCCATTTGCCTTCGCTCGCCTTCTGCAGGCGGCCTGCCATAGTCTGCTCAAGTATATTTTCTCTTTCAATTTCCGCAACAGAAGACAAAACTGCAATCATCAGTTTTCCTGTGCTTCTTGAACTGTCAAGACCGTCTTTAACACAAATCAATTCCACGCCGTAATCCTGTATTTCCTGCAGGGAATTTAGAACATCAGCGGCATTTCTGCCAAAGCGCGAAAGCTTGAATACAAGTACAAACGAAACTTTGTCTTTACCGTTTCGGATATCTCTGAGCATTCTCATAAAATCGGGTCTGCCGTTTATACTTTTACCTGATTTGCCTTCATCGGAATATTCGCCGACAACAACCATATCGTTTCTTTCGGCGTATTCCATAAGAGCGTTTTTCTGAGCTTCAAGGCTGAACCCGTCAACTTGTATTGCCGTTGAAACTCGTGTATAAATATAACACTTTGTTTTCTGCATAAGACCTCCTGCTGAACTTAAGTATGATAATGTGTCCCAACAACATTTTATCGACTAAAGAAAAACATGTCAAGGCCATTATTTTTGATGATCGTCGGGAAGGACGATGTCCTTCCCGTACTTTTCAATCATCAATGTCATAAAGTCAATGAATCTTTCAAAATTCAGTTCGTAAACCTCTTCTTGTGGTATGTTTACATCTTTTCTGTTTACATAATTGTTCTCCTTATTTTTTGACATTTATTTATCCTCATTGAGTTATTTTTTGAGGATTTTCTATCTGAACTCATAGTGAGTTGTTTTCATTTTCATCCTGAGAAAGCAAGCTTTCGTTTAACTAAAACGGGTGAAATCAAATCGTTCCCGTATCCTCAGGGTTAGTGCGATAAAAGATATGACTGCACGGTCACGTTATTTCTCCAGTGAGCCAAGTGGAAAATTGAAACTGCAGCCAATGCAAGATTGTTATATTCGGTTGGCAGGTCATACTTGATTGCCAACTCCCTGTTTTTGCCTTTGATTTTGTATGTACCTCTGATAAGCTTTTCGTCAAAGGGTTTCGGGATAATTGTGCCATCGTGAAGTTTCTGCGTGCAGTGCAATTTCCAACGCAGGCGGATTTCGTCTGCAAGCTTTTCTGCATAGCCTTCTTCGTTGATAATTTTGCCGAGATAATACTCATAACAGCGTTTGGCATTCTCCGCTCTGACGTGGTGATAGTCAATAGAGTTTGACAACTCAATCGGCTGAAATACTTTTTCTTTTTTACCAAGACCCTCAAAATAGCTTTTTACAAACTCTTCGTTTTCAGGCAGGATTCTCTGCAAGCTGTCTTTACCTCCCTTGCCGTTTTTGACAAAAATACAAAGATGTCCCGATTCATCTCTGACCAAATCTCTGCCTTCAAGTTTGGCAAGTTCCGATACCCTGATTCCTACAACACGCTGAAACGATATTGTCCGCTCATAACGCGGGTTATTGGGGTTGTTGTCCGCACGAATTGTTTTGCCGTTATCGGAACGGGATTTTGTATACTCGGCAGTATGACGGACAGGCTTTGTGATTGAACTCATCGGCACACTGTAAAAACTGCAAACAGCAGCAAGATAATTGTGAATCGTAGATGCGGGATAACCTTGTTCCTGCAGATAGTCCGAATATTCTTGAATGTGTTCGGCACACTCTCCATGTGTTTTGCAGTTGTGGTGTTCACGGCAATAGCGGATATATGCCGTAAGCCATTTGCGATAGTTTTTCTGAGTAACAGAACTTTTGCGTGTCTGAATAAACGGCTCGATTTCATCACGCAACTGTCTCGTTGTACTTTTGCCTCTGACCTTGTTTTGCTTTTTTGCATTAATCATTCCTTTCATAAAATCTGAAACTTTTTCTGTTGGTGTTTCTGCCAACCCGTGCCAAAAGGCTCGTTAAATCAATCGGTGATGTCTCAATTTCCATGCAGAAAACCATCTGCCGCCGAGAAAAGGCCGGTTGAGCAGGTTACCATCCTATTCACACCAAAGTGTTTCTGAGCAGAAATTTTCTCTCAAAAACCTTGCATAAGCGGTTATCACGTAAAAATCACTATGGTTTTCCGTGATAACCCTTATGCACAGACCGACTGAAGCTTCAAGAATCGGTCTGCTTGTGATGAAAACATCTTGCTGTTTTCATCACTCCAATCTCACTCATTGGGTGAGATTGAATGGGATGCGATTGTTGCTTTTGGATTGTCTTTATCAATTGTTTGCCGTCTCCGCATTTCGGTCCGTAGGCAAACATATCTTTACGAGCATTCCTCAAAAGATGTTTTTAATTGATTCGCAATCAAAGCCAAACGCAACAATACGCATCGGTCGTGCGGCTCAGACAAATCGAAAGACCTCCGACTCTTTCAATTTGTCTTTCTGCTGCCGTTTATATTCGGATGTTTTGTGTGCATCGGAGAATACACAACCATCGGATTTTTCCGAATGGATTTACTCCTGTCGTGGTCCATATATACCAAGTATGTACGATTCACAGGCCTCGTAACTTTTGAAATCGCGATCTTTTATCAAAACGAGGCTGAAAAACTGATTATATTTACAAATTAGAACAATAAATGTCTATTAGATAAAAAATCACCGAGAAGCAGAATTCTGCTTTTCGGTGTGAAGAATGTTAAAAATATAAGGTGTTGTTGCGTTATTAAGACTTGTGATGTATAATGGTTTTATCAAAAGTGCGAGGATAAAACTATGAACAAGAACGCAGCAATTGAATTTATTTTACAAAATGCACGACCTCTTGAATTGGCTGTTTATAAATATTTCTTTGAAAATGGATCGAATCAAGCTGTTGTTGATGAGCTTTTGAAGTTTCAAAATGCTGACGGTGGTTTCGGTAATGCTCTTGAGCCTGATTTCTTCAATCCCAATTCAAGCCCTATTTCAACAAATGATGCTATAATCACTCTTTGCCGTGCAAACTCACTTGATAAGGATTCCGACATTGTAAAAGGGATAATCAGATATTTGGAATCTCACGATTCATTTGATGAGGATAAAAAGCGTTGGTTGTTTGCGATAGACAGTAACAAGGATTATCCTCACGCAATCTGGTGGGAGAAAAAAGGTGACGGTATCAGCGGTTTTAACCCATCAATATCGTTAGCGGCATTTTTGATTTGCTACGGCAATCGCACTTCTCTTTATGAAGAAATCATAAAAGAGGGATTTGAACATCTTGAAACAACCGAAGAAATTAGTGGCGATTCATTGAAATGTTTTTTGCTTACATATGAGCTTTTGAAAACAAATAGTATCTGCGATATAATTAATTTGGAACGTTTCAAAGATTTATTGTGTAAAGGTATTGATCATTCCATATGCAAAGATATTGAAAAATATGGTGTTGAATATGTACCGATGCCATCCGACTTTTTTTCCGGTATATATTTGGAATTTATCACACCCGAAATCAAACCGTTAATAACTGCGGAAAAAGAAATTTTATATAAGCTGCAAATGGAAGACGGCGGATTTGATATTACTTGGAAATGGTATACTCCGTATCCCGAATTTGAACAAGCAAGAGCCTGGTGGCGTCCTCGCATTACTATTGAAAAGCTTCTTTTTAACGAGGTACAGATATGAAATCTGAAATATTAAAACAAAATGAAAACAGTTGGAATGCATTGGCTGAAGATTTCTTCGGCGTTACTGCTTTGCCTGTTCTCGGCTGTTCAATTCCTACAGAGGATGAACTGCACCTTTTCCCTGACCTTAACGGCAAAGCTGTTTTTGAAATGGGTTGCGGAAGCGGTCACTCGATCAAATGGTGTGCAGAACACGGTGCAAAAGAGCTTTTCGGTCTTGATATTTCCGAAGAACAACTTAAAACAGCGAAGAAACTTCTTGATGAAAACGGATATTCTTGCACACTTTTTCATCAGCCTATGGAAGATAACACAAACATTCCGCAGAACTATTTTGATGTTGTTTATTCAATATATGCAATCGGTTGGACTACTGACATTGAGAAAACAATAAAGAATGCTGCATCATATCTGAAACAAGGCGGCACATATATTTTCTCCTGGGACCATCCGCTTCTGCATTGTGTTGATTTGGAAAGCGTTGCGATTTCGGGCGGTAACAGAACGGTTGCAACCGAAGAACGCATAATTTTCAGCGGCAATTATTTAGAAGAAGACTATTATACATTCGAGAAATACGGCAATCCTCTCACTTTGCAAAATCGCAAACTATCAACATATATAAACACCCTTGCAGACGCAGGCTTTGCAGTTGAAAGAGTGATTGAAGAAACAAGCGAAAAGGTTTTAGAAAAGTCAGCGGGTTTCAATTCCGGTTACTATGCGGATTTTAAAGCAAAACATTTTCCGTTATCGATTGTTATTAAAGCGAGAAAGCTTTGATTTTTGAGGTATGAATATGTTTGAACTTGAACAAGTTTGCAATGAGAATTTGTCGTATTACAATGAATATGAAAAAGTTTTTGAAGCCGATTTAAAACAATATCAATCAAGAATTTATCCGTCTGAAAATGCTGCTGTTTTGTGTTGGTATCATATAAAGGCAGACAAAAAATATATCGGTACGATATGGTTGGAGAAGAATACAAATGAAGACTTTGCTGTTCTCGGTATTTTCATAGCCAATGAGATATACAGAAACAAAGGTATCGGTAAATCGGCAATTGAACAAATAATCAAAACCGATTTACAGTATATGCACACAAATAAAATACTCCTTCGTGTCCGTGAAGAAAACGAAAGAGCAATCAGATGTTATAAATCGATTGGATTTAAAGAAAACCGAAGATATAAAAAAGACACTTTGAGTGTAATTGAAATGATATATGAGGATTAATTATGATTTACAGGAAATATGAAAGCAGAGATATTTCTGCAATACGGGATATTCTTGAAAACGATTTAGGCTATAGCTGTGAACTTGATAAATTGAATAGCCGTGTTGAAGAAATGATGGAACGTGGCAATTATCAGATTTTTGTTGCCTGTGATGGTGACAAGGTTGTTGGTTACATAGGTTGTGTCAGTTATCTTGCGTTTGAACTTGAAAACGAAGGTATGAAGATAATCGCTCTCGCAGTTTCACAGGAATATCGCAGAAAAGGCATCGGAGCCTCATTACTCAAAATCGCAGAGCAATGGGCAAAAGAAAACAACATTGAAATTATACTTCTCAACAGCGGTTTACCAAGAGGAGATGCACACGCATTTTACGAATCACAAGGCTATTTCAAAAAGAGTTTCGGATTTATAAAGAAGATGTAGTAAACTGGTGATTAAATGAAAACACTTATTCTGAACGGTTCTCCTCGCAAGAACGGAGATACTGTAAGTTTAATTAACAAGCTGACCGAACAACTGAATGGTGAAATAAAAATAGTCGATGCTTATTATTCGGATATTTCAGCCTGTGTTGATTGCCGTTATTGTTGGAACAACAACGGTTGTTCAATCAACGATGAAATGACAAAAATATATGATTATATTGTTGACTGTGATAACGTTGTAATTGCTTCACCAATCTATTTTTCACTGCCAACAGGAAAACTGCTTGATGTTTGCAGCAGATTTCAAACATATTTTTCAGCAAAGCATTTCCGTAATCAAACACCGTTAATTAAGCCTAAGAAAGGTGCAGTAATTCTTGTTGGTGGCGGTGACGGTAATACTGAAATCGCATATAATACCGCCTGCACAATACTTCATCATATCAATGTAACAGAGATTTATCCTTTGGTGGGCAGTTTCAGCACGAATGAATTGCATGCAATAGAAGATACGAGAAGTGTAAAAAGTATTGCTAATGTTGCAAACTATTTTAACAAACCGGATTATTTATAAAAACAAATAAACCATTAACCGCATTGAAGATTACAAAATCCTCTCCAATGCGGTTTTTGTCGTTTTATGTCGTGACAATGCACAAACCAAGATCTCTCGTTTTGTGCAAAAGGTAGAAACTTGAAAAATTTTAAAATTTTTGCGTAACATTTTGAGAATTTTGTCATATATATATGAATTATTTATTGAATTAAACTATATGTGTAAAATATTAAATATATGGATTTTAGTAAAATAAAGCAGATTTATAAAATCGCTTTAAATAAATTATAATAGGAAGGATTAATATTGTATGAATAGCAACAAAGTTGAGCTTAACAAACTTACATTAGACGAGAAGGAAAAATCTGTTATAGACTATTTAGGAAGGTTCTTCAATGTGCACTCCGATGAATTGATAAAGCACTATTTTAGTGTTATTGATAAAGATTCAGGAGGTAGAAAACAATGGGCAACAGAAGAAATCTATCAATTAATTTCCGAAGATGAATATAAAGCTGAATTACTTAAGGTCTCCGTTGTTATTCTTACGGCGAATCCTTTTGAACGTGAAGTATTAAATTGTAATGTGTATTTCGACAACAATACAAAAATTAAGAATTTAGAAGAAGGAATTAATCCATTTAAAAAATCTGATTTTCATGTTGTAGATCCATACATATTTGAAATAAATGGTTATACAGTCCTTCATCTTTATGCACCGGAAACAGGTTCAAATACTCCTTGTGGTTCAACTGATCTTGTTAGATATGTTAGTTTGAATCCGTATCTAAAGCCTAAATGCATAATTTCTTTTGGTGTATGTTTTGGTATTAATTGGTTAGAACAGAATATTGGTGATACAATTATAGCGGAAAAAGTATATCCTTGGTCTATCGGTATTAAAATAAATAAAAACAGTTGGGAGATTAAACATGATGATTATATAATTGATTTACGACAAAATTCTCCTCAGCTATATAATAAAATAAATAGAGTGGTTACTGGTAAAAAGAATGATAATAAAAACATAGTAACGAACAATGTATTAATGGGAAATGTTTTAACTGGAGAAGCTGTTGTGAATAACGAAACCGCAAAACTGGAAGCTATTGAAAACTCATACACCTGTAAAATAATCGGTGGAGAAATGGAAGGTTATGGTCTTTCAAAAGAATGTGTTTATTATTTAGACACACCCTGCCTGATTATTAAAGCAATTTGTGATTGGGGAGTCTGTAAAAACATTGATGAAAAACTATTCGATTTAATACCTAAAGAATCTCGTTTCGATTGTAAGGGTCAGCTGCAAGCCTTTGCAGCTTATAATGCTTATTTGGTTTTGAAAAAATTATTTTTTGAAAATGTTTTTAGCCCATCAAGCGTGTTAAGAGATGCAATTGATATAATAATGAAAACATACGGTTCTGATCAAACTGTAAGATATAGCTGTTTGAAAGAGTTCTTGTTAGATTATATTAATTGCTATATTAGTGACAAACAGATTTATTTTAATAAATCTTTAGTAGAAGAAATATGCGAGATAATTATTTTGCAATTAGAAAATTTTAAAAGCTTCGAAAAGGTTGTTAACGATGGCATTACAAGTTATTTGCTAATATAAGGAGAGTGGCTATGAGTTACACATATGAAAATTTGCCTGCTTCGTCTTTTTTAAGAGCAGATCCTCATGCTCAAAAAACAAGTATTAAGACTTCAGATGGTATTAGATATCTTGTAAACAAAGACCAATTTTGGGGTAATGATACAAATGAAGGCTTATATTATGATTACAATAATGATGATAATCTTACTGGCTACACTTATTCTCAAGAAGGATGGAACAGTTATAAAAACAGGCCGATTAACCAAATGAAAAAAGAACAAACAAACTCTTGGATTAAGAAACACATTATTCAGCCTCACAAAAAGAGTTTGTGCGTGATTCAAGGATACGCTGGATGTGGAAAAACAACATTTGTTTATGATTTGTTAAACAAGGCATTGTCAACAGGTTCTTATTCGGATTATCACGATATGTATATAGGTTATAATTCTAATGTTAATGAGAACAATTTAATTTTCACTTCTATTTTATCAAATTTAATTATAAAAATAACTAACGAACTTAAGCAAAAAGATGGTATTAGAATTTATAAGACCTTTATTAATTTGTTTAGGATTGAATTATCAGATCTCAATCCATCTTTGGGCGAAATAGAAGGAGCTTTTTATAGTGAGTCGAACACCTCCTTATACAAATGCGCCTTGGATATTTATAATAATACAGACGATAAAAAAACAAATGAACTTGATGTTAATTTTAGAGTTCAATTTAAGACTTTGTTTGATACAATGGTAAAACGTTTCCACGCATCTCAAAACAACACCATAATTGATAATAGCCACAATCAGATTTATATGGACATTCTTATTTGTATCGATTTACTATGGCATTGTGCAGTTTCAATTGTTCGCAACAACAATAATACAAATCATATAATAGTTTATGATAATCTTGATATTATTGATAATCATAAAATTGTTGCTGATTTTATTGATACATTAAGAGAGATAATGCGAAATTATTGTGCTTTTAAAGAAAATGTATATCAACTTTCTGAGGAAGAAAAGAACGCACTGCCTTCTTTTAAAATTATAATTACAGTTAGAAAAATAACTTATGGTGCAATTTCTCGCTTTCGCGAAGTTAGTAATAGCGAACGTGGCCAACATGCTCCAGATGTTGATTTCTTGGATGTTTCTAATTTATACCCACCCTCAAATGTTTTGAAACACAAATCAAAAATGCTATTAAACAATATCAACGATTATATACCAGATTGTTTAACAGTAAGGCCAGACATAGAATACTATTTAAAAGAAATTTCAGAGATTCCACATGATTTATTTGATGAAATCAAAATATCAGAACTTTTAAATCAAAACATTCGTGCTTGTTCAAATCTTTTGGAAGAAGTAATAGGAAGCTCACTTTATAAAGAACATTTAAAATTGCTAAACCAATACGATTTGCCTGCCCAAAAGTGTTGCAGAACCGCTATATGGATATGTATTATTTGCACTATACTAAAAGAAAATAATGTGTGGAATAATTTGGGATATAATTTATCCTCTTCAAAAGCATTATATCACCCAACAACATTATCAAGAATGCTACTGACATATCTTTCAAACCATAGAGATGGATATAACAGAGGTGATGATCGATTCAAAAGCTACGATGTTTCTCTCAAAGAGATTGTTAAAACATTTTCGAAAATACCTTTTTGCGTTTTGCCAGAAAATTATAATTGGAAGAAGGAAATTATTCCTTATATGATGAACGATGTCCATGAGGAAGACACCATAAAACTAATTGTTGATATGCTTTCAAAAATGTTACAACGAAATGAGTCTGTAGAGACACTTGAACTGTGGAGAAGACCGATTTATTACACAAGAAATACTTTCCCTATTGTAGATATATCTACTACGAAGGAGTATCTTTTTAATCAAATTCCGGATATACTAAACAATAAAAACAATAGTACATTTTTTTGTATAACAGATGAAGGTAGCACTTTGGTAGAAAAAATTGTTACACATTTTGAGTTTTCTTCAGTTCGATTAAACGAAGAGGAAGCCGTTCCTTTGTGTAGTGTCCGGGATACAAAAACTATTGATCTCTTAGTTAACCGTGTTTTCAAACATGTAAATTTATGTGCAACAAAGCAAATATGGTTAATGGATTATTATATAAACAATAATTCAACAAATATTTCGGTATATTTAAACGAATTATTTCACCCAAGGACAGAAGGCTTTGAAGCACAACTTCATATAGTAAGAATGATTTATGATCATATTGTATATCTAAATGTCTGTAGAGAAAATTTACGTGAACAAGGTCAACTAACTGCAAATTTGGATGCTTGTTTTCTCAAGTGGATAGGACGATATTTAAAGTTGTATAAAAACAAACTGTACGATACATTGGAAAATACATGCAGTTCATACAATAACAAAGTTTGGCTTGAACTAAAATATTTGTATTACATTAATTATAATAATCTTTGTGGCGATTGTTTTATTTCAATCAACAGAAATGCTGAAGAGTCAAAAAAACTGATTAAAGAAAAGCCATTTAATGTTGATGAATGGACGTTGCTGCATAAATCTATGTTAAAAAAATATACAGAGATTATCTGATTTTTATAATTATACCTCTTTTGGCTTTCTATTAATAAATTATCCCGCAGGAAAAACCTGCGGGATTGCCCTCTTAACACCTAACATGAGCTAATCTTACTCTATCAGTTCTTTTTATATCTGTGCCTCCAGTTTTGATATACTCCTCAAAAATTTCCTTTCGGTTATATACAGTAATTTTATCTATAAATTTTTGATTCGCATATTTCTGTAGACTTTTTGAGTCTTTATCGTCGGACAGAAACATTTTCGATCCACATACCAAACACATTGTAATTGAATGAAGTTCACCTAAGCTTCGTTCCCTTATCCATTTAGTAAAAATTTCATCATCCGAAAACCCCAAGGACTCTCCTGTTAAAGCACTATATAGTTCTCTTATTACATATATGTAATATATTTTCTTTTCATCATCCCCATCAAAAATATCGTCAAAATCTATTCTCTCAATTATATTTTCTTGAAAGATCTGATTTAGTTTTACATTATTATCAGGCACTTCATTTTTATACACAAGAGGATGAATAACAGCAATCAAACCGAAATGCGCAAATAGAGCTTTCAGATCTTGGATTATAACTTCAATTTTTAATTTGCTTTCAGCGATATGATTTATAAAATCGTTATCAACTGCAACGCAGTTCTCGTTTATCTGCATTTATGTATCCAAACCTTCTTGTTTATTTATTGAAACCTCAACGTTTATTTCGGATATAACCTTGCTATCCTTCAAATCAAATTTATTTCTCATTTTTTCTATTTTGCTTTTCAAAACAAGATTTCCTTCATCTGCTTTATCCAATATTTCATCAAATCCCTCTATCCATTTTTTGAAAGTCGGATTTTTAAATTGTATGAAACCAAGGGATGAAATAATTTTTTGAACAGCCGCATCTATGACATTTTCTGGAATCTCGTCATTTCCTAACAAAATGTTAGCAATATCTTCATCGATTATATCAAGTTCTAAAAGTCTTAAAACAACAGCCTTCATGGGTACAAAAAAATACTCCATCAAAAGAACAACTATTTTTAACAAATTAACAATTGCTATTTTGCCATCTTTTTCGCAGTTTTTATTGTATTCTGTTTCCCACTTATTCTCAAAAAGATTGCTTGGCATAAGAAGTGTTGCTGCAAAACGGTTAATAATTGCTTCCCTAATATTTTTTTTATCTTTCAAAGAAGGACAGATATCAAGTATGATATCATCAACACACCAGATATGACCTAATTCGTGTGCTGCGGTAAAAACTTGTTTTTCCATAGTTTGTGCGGTATTAATATAAACAAAGTTTTCTTTTGTTCCATTAGCAAAAGGCATATCGGTAATATGAAAACCATTATTTCCTTCATTAGGTAAAGGGTAATAAACAACGATGCACAAAGTGTCCAATAAACTAAGCACACCATCTTTAATAGGGGTATTTGTATAGTTTATTGATTCATATCCGTCAAGTTTGTCTTTTATGCATTTTACTAAATGTGTCTCAATTTCGATAGGTAAAATGTTATTTATATCCATATAGTCTCCTTATCAAAAAAGGCATGGTTCTTAACCATGCCTTTTCCATGCAGATGATTTTAGTTAAGAGCATCTACAATATCGATGTATTCATCGATAATATCGAGAATTTCTTCTCTATTGTCTTCATTGTCAAAATCATTCATACAATGAACAACAGAAGATTTGTACAACCCCAAATCTCCTTTAAGCAAATTATCAACGGTCGTATCTAATGCTTCTGAAAGTTTTTTTATTTGCGAGAATGACGCATATGCTCGCCCTTTAATAAGCGACAAAACTTGGTGCTCATCACAGCAAAGAATGCCACTCAAATCAGAAATAGATAGACCCTTATTATCTGCTAAATGCTGAACTTGATTGCCCAACACACGTGCTGCTTTCATGTCTACCACTCCTTTTCTTGGCTATTGTGTATAGCGAATTTTGGTTGTTGTACACACCTAAATGTGCCTATAGGCACATTCTCGCATAATTATTTTAGCACAGGAAATCAATTGTGTCAACCGCTATATATGGTATTCCATATGCTATAATCTGTAAAAACATATACTACAACACTTCATTATATTCTTATTATTTCAAAAAAGTATCAATATAAAAAATATTTTTTTGTAACTTTATACCATTTTAAAATATTTCAACGCATCAACAATAGCATCTTCTTTTTCTTTCGGGCAATTTGGGACACGGTGGCCGTCTTTGCCTTTGTTATAGCATTCTCTTTCGATGATTCCGTGTTTTGCTTTAATCTGAGCTATATTCAAAGTAGAAACTTTCAGCCCGAACTTATTGAGCACATATTCCTTGATTTCATCATAGGTTGCCTTGCTTTCGGCTGAGGTAATATCAAGCTCATCAAGGTCTAAATCTATGTCAATATACGCGTCGGGTTTGCGTTGGGACAACTGAACAACCGTCTCACAATGCCCTGTGCGTGGGAATAAATCCACGGGAGTTGCCTTTTCGGCAATATATCCGAGGTCGGCGAAGATTCCGCAGTCGCGTGCGAGGGTTGCGGGGTCGCAGGAAACATAAACGATTCTGTCAGGATTCATTTCGACAGCGGTGTTAATCATTTCAGGGTTGCAGCCTTTTCTCGGCGGGTCGAGAATGATAACATCGGGTCTGACACCCTCGTTTTTCAGCATTTCCGCTGCTTCTGCTGCATCGGAACAGATAAATTTTGCGTTCGTTATTCCGTTGAGTTCTGCATTGATTTTTGCATCCTCGATTGCTTCGGGAATAATTTCGACGCCGATGATTTCCTTTGAGTTTTTTGCCATGGAAAGACCTATCGTGCCGGCACCGCAGTAGAGGTCAAGCACGGTTTCGTTTCCCGTGAGTGCGGCATATTCCGCCGCTTTATAGTAAAGCTTTTCTGCCTGCTTGCGGTTTACCTGATAAAAAGAAAGGGGGGAAATGCGGAATTTCAGTCCGCAGAGGATGTCGGTTATGCAGTCCTCACCCCAAAGGGTGCGACATTTGTCGCCAAGAATAACGTTGGTATCCTTTGTGTTGGAATTTATGACGATGCTTTTTATTGCCTTTTCTTTTTCGGTGAGCATATTCACAAGCTCATTTTCTGCGGGAAGCTTTTTGCCGTTGATAACGGCGCATACCATAATTTCACCGCTTGCGGCACCTTTTCTTATATAGATATGGCGGAGAAGACCTTTGTTCTGAGTTTCATCATAGACTGAAACATTGTATCTTTTAACGTATTCCGAAAAAACTCCGAGAATATCTTCGAATTCTTCAGGCTGTAAAAGGCAGTCGGGGCAATGAATAACTCTGTGGCTGTGGGGAGCGTAAAATCCTGTTTTGATTTCACCGTTTTCGATTGCAACAGGATACTGTGCTTTGTTACGGTAACGGCTGTCGGAGTCGGCACCGATGATGAGCTCGAATTCGGGAGAGATACCGCCGATTCTTCTGAAACATTCGGCAACATGGTCGGCTTTGATTTTCTTTTCCGACTCATAATTCATATGCGAAAAAGCACAGCCGCCGCATTTGAGGTAAACGGGACATTCGGGTGCAATACGGTCTGCCGAGGAAGTGATAATTTCCTCGACCTTTGCAAAAGCATAGCTCTTTTTGACTTTGAGAATATGCGCGGTTATTTCGTCGCCCGGTGCGGTTGCGGGAACAAAAATTGCCATGCCGTTATGTCTGCCCACACCGCTTCCGTTGATTGAGCATGAGTCTATTTTTAAATTTATTCTGTCGTTTTTCTTAATTTCCACAGCTTGCCTCCGAGAAAATATACTTTAAATATTATATCACAAACAATCGGTATGAGCAATTGTTTTTTATTTGTTTATGAAATGTTAAACCGGTGTTTTATATTCATTCTTACCAAACAAAACAAAGCAAAGCCTGACGGGTTTGGAATAAATTGCATTGATTTACATAACATTATTTGGTATAATACTATGGATAATTTTTGTGGAGGTACAAAATGAAAAAACTTGCAATCAAATTAACAGCAATACTTTTTGTTCTTATCTTCTCATTCTCAAGTGTTCTGACATCATCGGTATTTGCGACAGAAGAGATTACAGGCGGAGAAATTACCGAACAGACTCCCGTGCTTGTTCTTTCTGCGGACACACTCGCAATTGCAAAATACGAAAAAACACAGATTGTTGCCAAGGTTTCGGGCGTTGATGAACAGCCCGTAATCACATGGTCATCCTCCGATAATTCCGTTGCGGCAGTCAATAAGGAAGGTGTTGTTTACGGTCTCGGTCAGGGTAAGGCAACAATTTATGCGACGGTTACCGTTAACGGACAGACCCTCACAGGCGAATACGATATTACCGTTACCGCTTCAAGAAATTTCCTCAGAGATTTGCTTGAGGATCAGCAGGTTCTCAGTTATCAGTACAGCTATGTTGACGACTATTATTACACAAACGACAAGGAAGCATGGCAGTATAATTTTGGTTTTGGAAAAATTTACGACGTTGTTTCGCCTTATATTCTTCTTGAATATGACTATATCCGTATTTTCTTCACTTATGAAGGCAAGGACTGGATGCTTCAGATGTGGAAGGGTCAGTACGGACTTGTTTTCTACGGAGGCGAAATCGGCATCTATAACAGACCTCATGCAGATGACGGTATGCCCGAGTGGACATTCTTCAACTGCCCCGCAGAGGAAGATTGGCTCGATATGGAAATGACTCTCTGGCATGAAGAGCTTGACGGCACATGGACCCGTGAATTTACCAGAGAATACGACAAATACTGGTGGTGCACAGGCTTCAAAAACGGTCACTTAAGGCAGGAAGAGCCTGCAGACGAGCTCCGTCTTACAGGCAGAATCACTTTCAAAGATGAGGAAATGACCGAAATCGTTACCAAAGGTCTTATTGAATGTGGATTCGGAAAAGCAAGCTCAAAGGACGAAATCGGTCTGGATCAGATTTATGTTGAAGGCAGCGACGTTTATTTCTGCTGGCAGAATATTTCTGAAGCAGAAAGCACCATGGCTATCAAGGTTATCGGCGGTGCAATGACCGTATTGAACCTTCTTCCCGTGCTTCCCCTTATTCTTCCTTATGTATGGATGTTCGGAGTCGGCGCAATACTCGTTTCGGTTATTCTTTAATTAATTTTCAAAAAAGGGGTTTACAATTTAAAATCATTGTGATATAATCCCTTTTGCTATGCCCGTCACTCGGGTTACGGAGTAAACCTCAATGAGGTAATCACCTGCCGTATTCTGGGGACGCAGGCAAATATAATAATGAGGTGAAAGAAAATGACACAGGCAGAAAAGACCGCAATCATGCAGGAATATGCTCTTCACGAGGGCGACACAGGTTCACCCGAAGTTCAGATCGCTGTTCTCACAAAGAGAATCAACGACCTTACAGAGCACCTTAAGGTTCACAAGAAGGACCATCACTCAAGAAGAGGCCTTCTTATGATGGTTGGTCACAGAAGAAACCTTCTTGCATATCTTCAGAAGGTTGACATTGAACGTTACCGTTCAATCATTGCAAGACTCGGCATCCGTAAATAATTTGTCTATAAAGCGGGCAGGAACATATCTTCTTGCCTGCTTTGTTGCGTTTTTTGGCGAATTAACCTATTAAAACGCTAATTCGCTACAGTGCATCTTTCAGGCGGCAGCTTATAAGGTTTTAGCGGTAAATCGAGCGTTTGAGTTTCAAACATTGGATTTATTGCTAAACCCAATCCCGCCGCCTGTGGAAATATATTAACAGAGAGGTAAAAGAAAATGTTTTTTGAAGCTTTCAAAAAGTACGAAACAGAAATCGCAGGCAGACCTTTTGTTGTTGAAGTAGGCAAAATGGCTCAGCTTGCAGGCGGCTCATGCCTTGTTCGCTACGGCGAAACCAACGTTCTTTGCACAGCCACAATGGCAGCAAAGCCCAGAGAGGGTGTTGACTTCTTCCCCCTTTCCGTTGACTATGAAGAGAAGCTCTATTCAGTAGGCAGAATTCCCGGCTCATTCCAGCGCCGTGAAGGCAAGGCAAGCGAAAAGGCAACCCTTGCTTCCCGTGTTATCGACAGACCCATCAGACCTCTTTTCCCCAAGGATATGAGAAACGATGTAGGCGTTGTTGCAACGGTTATGTCAGTTGACCCCGACTGCCAGCCCGAAATCGCTGCTATGCTCGGCGTTTCAATTGCTATTTCAATTTCAGAAATTCCCTGGGACGGCCCCGTTTCAAGCGTTGTTGTCGGCCTTGTTGACGGTAAATACGTTATCAACCCCACTCTTGAAGAAAGAGCAAAGAGCGAAATGTATGTTACCGTTGCTTCAACAAGCGAACTTGTTGCTATGA
>JAZSDF010000049.1:0-19869 GCA_045531035.1 Acutalibacteraceae bacterium
AATCCCTGATAAAGAAGCTTTTCAGATACATCTCCTTTTTGGAAATTATCCTAATATTGTTCACCCCACAGCAATGTTCAACAATAATCTGTTACTTAAACACAATATAAAATACAACGAAAACTACATTCTTGCGCAGGATTACCGTATGTGGATTAGTTGCAGCGAAGTCGCAGAATGTACAAACATACCTGAAACACTTCTTAATTACCGTGTACACAACAAAGCAGTTTCAAGCGACAGAAAAGAACTGCAAAAGAACATTGCAATTCAGATTATGCAAGAGCAACTTAATAAACTTCATCTTGAATTGGATGAGATATATGCAGAAATCCACAAAGATTTCCTTTTCAGCCGCAAGCCCTATGATATCAGATGCAAAAAGTGGATAAAAACACTTTTGAAGCAAAACAAAAAATATAAAATCTATAACCAAAAGAAAATGAAGAAATTTCTTTGGAAAAAATGGACTGAAATATCATATTACGGTCTTGCAAAGCAAAAAAATCCCATTAAAGCATTAAACATTCTTATAAATATTCCTTTTATTTATATTCCGTATTTGTTTAAGATAAGAAATATCAGAAAATAATATAGCGTTTTGAGAGGTTTTTATGAAAAACGAAATTGCAGTAAGTGTTATTGTTCCTGTATATAACGCAAAAGAATATCTGGTGAAATGTCTTGACAGTGTTGTTAATCAAACGTTAAAAAACATCGAGATAATTATCATAGATGATGGCTCGACAGACGGTTCATCCAAAATTTGTAAGGAATATCTTGCAAAAGATAACCGAATTATCTATTATAAAAAAGATAATGAAGGCCTTGCCGCTGCACGTCAGGACGGAATCGAAAGGGCAAGCGGCGAATATATCGGATTTGTAGACTCTGATGATTGGCTTGAGCTTAATATGTATGAAGAAATGTATAATTCTGCTATAAAAGAAAATGCAGATGTTGTTTTTTGCAACTGTTTTGCAGATGAATCTGAAAAAGAAAGGATACATATAGTTCCCGGTGTATACGACCGTGAAGGAATTGAAAACCATATACTGCCCCGTTCTTTAGCAGGAATAAGTGAAAAGGGTACAAATTCAGTTATCAGATGGTGTAACTGGTTGAGAATTTACAAAAAAGAATTAATAGACAAAAACCACCTTTCGTTTGATAGAAGATTCAGACGCAGTCAGGACTTACAGTTGACTTTTGAAAGTGCACTTTATGCTGAAAAATATGTTTCTTTAAACGACAGATACCTGTATCATAACAGAACAACAAATAATGCAGACTCTCTTTCAAGAGGATATACGAAAAACTATTGGAAACTTATTCGTCCCCTTATAGATGTTCTTTATAAAGATGTTGAAGGTTACAAAAAGCAGGATTTGAGCAATCAGATGCATCTTTGTGCTTTCTTTTTTGCGGCATCCGGTGTGAAAAACGAGTTTGAAAGCAAAGTTATTTCTTTTTCTGATAAAATAAAAAAACTCAACGAAATTGCGCACGATGAAGCGATACAAGCCGCCCTGCCTTATATTGAAAAAGAAAAACTCAGTAATTACTATCAGGCTATATATTATGGACTGTGCAAAAAAAGCGGTTTGTTTGTCTTCTTTAAATATTGGGCTTTTATATTCAAAAGAGATAAATATAAACCGTTTGCAAGAAAACTAATTAACAATAAATTTATTAAGAAAATCTTTAAAAACCTTAAACATTAAAACAAATCTAAATGCAAATCAAATACGCTCGAGGTGCTACATGAAAAATTTTCTTATTTCAATAGATACGGAAGGTGACAATCTTTGGAAGTGGAGTGTAGGTAAACCTATAACAACCGAAAATGCAAAATTTCTTCCAAGATTTCAGGAGCTTTGTGAAAAATACGGTTTTAAGCCTACATACCTTACAAACTATGAAATGGCGAAAGATCCGTTTTTTGTAAGCTACTTCAAAGAGAAATCCGATGAAAATCTTTGTGAAATAGGAATGCATCTGCATGCCTGGAACAGTCCACCTGTTTATGATTTAGAAATAAGAAATGATATAAAGCCAGGTGCACCTTATCTCATTGAATATCCTTCAGAAATTATTGAATCAAAAGTGCTTTACTTAACCAATCTTCTTGAAAATACGTTCGAGTCAAAAATGCTGACTCACAGAGCAGGAAGATGGGCTACAAATCAGGAATATTTCAGAATTCTTAATAACTACAACTATAAAATTGACTGCTCCGTAACCCCTAAGATGTCCCGGAACAATGCTACGGGAAAAAGTGACGGGGCGTGTGGTTCCGACTACACCGATTTCCCCAAAACTCCGTATATCATAAAAGACACAGATATTCTTGAAATTGCCGTAACTGTCCGTGAAAACCATCTACTCAAATCATTGAATGGATGCGGTATTCGAAAAAGCATCACCAGAATAAAAGAAGCACGTAAAGGACTCGGCCCGATATGGCTGCGTCCCAGATGCGGCAAAGATAGCCTTAATGATTTGATTTACTTGTCAGATCTTATTTCAAAAACCAAAAAAACGATTATCTGATGTTTATGCTCCAATCATCTGAATTCATGCCTGGAGAAAGTCCTTCTTTTCCTGGCGAAGAATCTATTGAATTTTGTTTAAACATTTAAAAATTCTTTTCAATCATATCAACCGAAACTATTCGGAATGTACATTTAAGGAATATTATGAAAAAATCAAATAAAAATACAAAAAAAATATTGTTTGTTACCGACTCTTTAACTTGCGGAGGTATGGAAACAGTACTTGTCACCATTTCCAACATTCTGTCAAATAAAGGTTATGATGTAACAATTGTTTGCTGCGATCCAAGAAACGAACTTTTATCAAAATTAAACAAAAAAATACACTATATTTATAAACCTCGAAGAGAGTTTCCGGTTATGCAGAAAATTCCACATATCAGAAGATATTTCAATTATCGCAAAGCTGCTTGGGAACATAGGGCCTCTGCCAAAAAACTATATAAATATTACATTGGTAAAGAAAAATATGATGTTGAAATAGGCTTTTTCAGAGGGCCTTTCATAAAAATTGTCAGTGGTTCCACAAACAAAAAATCTAAAAAGCTTGCCTGGGTTCATACCGACTTCAAACTTTGTAATCCAAAATCAATTACAAACTGGTTTAACAATATGAATGAGGTTAAATCTGCTTATGATAAAATGGACACTATTGTTTGCGTTTCAGATAAAGCGCGTAAAAGCTTTAACGAAGTAATCGGCTTAAAGGAAAAATCAACAACAGTTTATAACTTGATTCCTTCTAATAAAATCATCGAAAAAAGTTTTGAAGAAATTCCGTTGAAGAAAAACAAGTTTACTCTCATAACTGTTGGCAGGTTAATTCCCGATAAACGCCATGACAGGTTGCTTTCTGCTATCAAAAAGCTCAACGAAGAAGGCTATGACTTTGACGTGTGGATTGTTGGATATGGCCCTTGCAAAAATGAATTAAAAAAATATTGTGAAGACAATAAGATGGAAAACGTTTTATTCACAGGCATACAATCCAACCCATATTCTTATATGAGGAATGCAGATTTGTTTGTTCTCACTTCACGCAGAGAAGGATTCCCCTTGGTTGTACTCGAAGCAATGGCTTGCGGGTTGCCTGTTTTGAGTACTGCCTGTACAGGATCCACGGAGGCTCTTAAAAACGGTAAATACGGAATATTAGTGGATAACAGTACAGAAGGTGTTTATAACGGCATCAAAAACATATTGGACAACAAAGAGATTCTCAGAGATTATAGAAAGAAATCTCAAGAGAGATATATGGATTTTGATGAAGAAACAATTATAAAAGAGATAATTGGCCTTTTTGATGAATAAATCGGTCAGAAATAATTCATTCAGGGGAGATAATTGATTTGGAAATAACAGTATTTACACCAACATACAACCGTGCCTATATAATTAAAAATTTATATGAGTCCCTCAAAAAACAAACGTTTATGGACTTCGAGTGGATAGTTGTTGATGACGGTTCAACAGACAATACATCCGATATTTTTTCTGAGATTCTGTCAGATGAAAACTTTTTCCCCATTACTTACAAAAAAGTGGAAAATGGCGGAAAACATCGTGCGGTAAATCAAGGTGTACAGATTGCTAAAGGTCGTTTGTTTTTTATCGTTGACTCAGACGATTGCCTGCCTTCTGACTCTCTTGAAACAATTATTAAATATGAAAAAAACATACCGGAATCCGACAAAAAATTTTTTTCAGGTGTTGCAGGTTTAAGGGGGAGAGATAAAAATAATTTTATTGGAAAAACATTTGAGGGAGATTTTATTGATATAACACATTTAGAAAGAGATTGTCACTCCATTCAAGGTGATAAAGCCGAAGTTTACTACACTGAAATAATAAAAAGATTTCCTTTCCCTGAATATGACGGAGAAAAATTTATTATGGAAAGTGTAGTCTGGAACGAAATCGGTGCAGTAGGATTAAAACTCCGTTATTTTAATGAAGTTATTTATTTCTGCGAATATCTTGAAGACGGATTGACAAAACAAGGAACAAAGAAATTCGAATCAACTCCGAAAGGTTATGGGTTATATCTTTATCAATCAATAAAATACGGAAAACTCAAAAAGATGAGGAAATGGCAAACCATACTGGACTATTATTATATGTTCAGAAAAAAAATCTCTTTTTTTGAGATTGCAAGAAATCTGAAAATGAATCCCATTAAACTGTATTTACGAATTATGGGAATGAGAATATTTTATAAACTCTACAACAGGTGATGTGTTATGGAAAATCAAACATGGATGACTGAGGTCAAAGCAGACAGCAAAGTTTATTTTGATATCAAAGGACTTTTGAAATGCAAAGACTTGATTTTTCTTTGGGTAAGAAGAGATTTTGTTGCAAAATACAAACAAACCGTTCTCGGTCCTGCGTGGGCAATTATACAGCCATTCTTCACCACGGTTGTATATTCAATTTTTTTTGGGAATGTTGCCGGACTGGGAGCTCAAGGCATTCCCAACTTTATATTTTATTTAAGTGGCAATGTTGTATGGGGACTATTTTCGGGCTCTATTACAAGTAACGCAAACACATTCGTTAATAATGCAGGGATTTTCAGTAAAGTATACTTTCCCCGACTTGTAATGCCTATATCAAGTGCAATTTCCCAGTTTATTTCATTTACAATACAGTTTGTGTTTATGATATGCTTCTTGATTTACTATATCATAACCGATGCCGGTGTAATGCCGAATCTCTTTGCACTTATGACTCCCTTGATTATGATTCAACTTGCTTTGCTCGGTATGGGCTTCGGCATTATTATTTCTTCGTTAACAACCAAATACCGAGATCTTACTATGCTTGTAGGTTTCGGCGTAAGCTTATGGAGTTATATGTCCCCTGTTGCCTATGATATGTTCAGCAGAAGTTCTATTGTCAATAACGAACTGCTTTATAATATTTATATGCTGAACCCCATTACACCCGTTATAAATTTATTCAGATATGCTTGGCTGGGTATCGGCGAAATAGATTGGTTTTTCTACGGAATAAGTTGGATTGTAACAATCGCTGTTGTATTTATAGGTGCATTAATATTCAATAAAGTTGAAAAAACATTTGTTGATACTGTTTGATGAGGAGATATTATGGATGAATTGATGGTAAAAGTTGAACATGTTTCCAAAGAATATAAACTGGGAACAATCGGCGGAGGAACACTCAAAGGTGAAATTCAATCACGAATCGCCCGTCTTATGAAAAAAGAAGACCCTAACCTAAAAATAGGGGAAAAATCACACGATAAGAATGAACGCTTTCAGGCTTTGGATGATGTAAGCTTTTCTATAAAAAAAAGTGAAAGAATCGGAATCATCGGGCATAACGGTGCAGGCAAATCAACCATACTCAAATTGATTTGCCGTGTTACTGCACCTACAAAAGGCAATATATATCTCAATGGCAGAATAACCTCCATGCTTGAGGTCGGAACGGGTTTCCACAATGAACTTACAGGCAAAGAAAATATTTATCTCAACGGAACCATTCTCGGGATGAGTAAGGCAGAAATTGATGAAAAATATAATGAAATCGTTGAGTTTTCGGAAGTCGGAAAGTTCATTGATACTCCCGTGAAAAGATATTCAAGCGGTATGAAGGTCAAACTTGGATTTGCTGTTGCATCTCACCTTAATTCTGAAATAATGATTATGGATGAGGTTCTTGCCGTTGGTGATATGGCTTTCCAAAGAAAATGTCTTGATCGCATGAAAAAAGTTGCAGAAGATGAAGGCAGAACCATTCTTTATGTAAGCCATAATATGCAGACCATCCGCACTCTCTGCAACAGATGTATCGTACTTGATCACGGAAAAGTGCTTTTTGATGGAGATGTTGAGAAAGCAATAAGCATATATATGAATGACGAATCGAGCACTGACACAAAAATTGACTATACACCAATACCAAGATTACATTGGTTAAGAAATACCTCAATAAAAACAACTTCAGCAGAATTTGTTGATAAAACCAATAATATATTTTCGGAAGATGATAGTCTCGATATTCGTATTAAATGGATAAATGAAAAAGATGTTACAGACTTAAGTCTTAGAATTGAAATTAGAGATATATCTCGAGCACCTATAGCAACTGCTGTTTTTTATGATTTCTATTCTGGAGAAAAAGAAAACAAAGGACAAATTAGATTCAGAATTTCTTTGAAACAACTTGTCCCTGGAACATATACAACCAATTATGTTTTTTTTCTTAAGGATCAGTCAGGACAAAACCTCAACGTTGATTGTGTTAATGGGCTATGTTTTGAAATTAGAAAGAAAATGGAAATAATATGGAACTGTAACGCTTGGGGAAATGTTGAGCTTTTGGAAAAGGAAATTTTAGAAATTGAGTAATCTTACTTTACCCTGCATAGAACAAATCAACGGAGATGATAAAAATGTATAATTTCAAAGGTGAAACCTTACTAATAACCGGAGGTACGGGTTCATTCGGAAATGCGGTTCTCAACCGTTTTCTTAGGACAGATATAAAAGAAATCCGTGTTTTTTCTCGTGATGAGAAAAAGCAGGACGATATGCGTCACGAATTTCAGGCTAGAATGCCTGAAGTTGCAGACAAAATCAAGTTCTACATCGGCGATGTGCGTAATATCGACTCTTTAAGAGGTGCTATGGTCGGTGTTGACTACGTTTTCCACGCAGCAGCGCTCAAACAGGTTCCATCCTGCGAATTTTTTCCCATGGAAGCGGTTAAGACCAACGTTATCGGAACGGATAACGTTCTGACTGCTGCAGTTGATGCAGGCGTTAAATCAATTATCTGCCTTTCAACCGATAAAGCAGCTTATCCAATAAACGCAATGGGTATCACAAAAGCTCTTGAAGAAAGAGTTGCAACCGCAAAGGCAAGAAATGTTTCTCCCGACAAAACTAAAATCTGTTGCACACGTTACGGCAACGTTCTCTGCAGCAGAGGTTCTGTTGTTCCTCTTTGGATTGACCAGATTAAAAACGGTCAGCCTGTCACAATCACAAATCCCGATATGACCCGCTTTATTATGTCACTTGAAGAAGCCGTTGACCTTGTTCTCTTTGCATTCAAAGAATGTGAAAGCGGTGACATTTTCGTGCGCAAAGCACCCGCTTGCACCATTCAGACTCAGGCAGAAGCCGTTTGTGAACTTTTCGGCGGTAAAAAGGAAGACATCAGAATTATCGGTATCCGCCACGGTGAAAAGATGTATGAAACACTTCTTACAAATGAAGAATGTGCAAAAGCTGAGGATATGGGCGATTTTTTCCGTGTTCACGCCGACAACAGAAGTCTTAACTACGATAAATATTTCTCCGACGGCGATGTAAAGCGTGCGGAGCTCACCGAATTCAACAGCAACAACACCAAACTTCTGGATGTTGAACAAGTCAAGGAAAAACTGCTTGAACTCGACTACATCAGAGAAAGACTCGAGGAGTTCAACTCATGATAAAATACGATGTTAATTTTAAGAATAATGGCAGGCTGAAACTTCTTATAATCGTCGGAACCAGACCTGAAATCATCCGACTTTCCGAAGTCATCAAAAAATGCCGTAATCATTTTGACTGTGTGCTTGCTCATACGGGACAGAATTATGACTACAGCCTCAACGGCATTTTCTTTGAGGATATGAATCTTGATGTGCCCGATATTTATCTCAATTGTGTCGGTGAAAATCTCGGACAGACAGTCGGCAACATCATCGCATCTTCATATGAACTTATGGAGGAAATAAAACCCGATGCACTTCTAGTTCTTGGCGACACAAACAGCTGTCTTTCCGCAATAAGCGCCAAGAGACTCCATATTCCCATTTTTCATATGGAAGCAGGCAACCGTTGCAAGGATGAATGTCTTCCCGAAGAAACAAACAGAAGAATTGTTGATATCATATCTGATGTGAATATTGCATATTCCGAGCATGCAAGACATTATCTTGCCGAATGTGGACTTCCAAAGGAAAGGTCCTATGTTTCGGGTTCACCCATGGCAGAGGTACTCAATGCCAATATTGAAAAAATTCTTAATAGTGATATTCTTGAAAAGCTCGGTCTTGAAGAAAAGAAATATATTCTTCTTTCGGCACACAGAGAAGAAAATATAGACACGGAAAAGAATTTCCGCTCGCTGTTCAATGCTCTGAACAAACTTGCAGAAAAATACGATATGCCCATTCTCTATTCATGCCATCCCCGTTCAAGAAAAAAGCTTGAAAGCTCTGATATAATACTTGATAAGAGAATCATTATGCACGAGCCCCTCGGATTCTCGGACTACAACCGTTTACAGATAGGGGCATTTGCGGTTGTTTCGGACAGCGGTACACTTCCCGAAGAAAGCAGTTTTTACCTCAGCATCGGCAGACCCTTCCCCGCAGTCTGCATAAGAACATCCACAGAGCGTCCGGAAGCGCTGGACAAGGGTTGCTTTGTTCTTGCAGGCATTGACGAAAACGGTCTGCTTCAGGCGGTTGAAACCGCAGTCGAGCTTACAGGCAATGAAGAGTTCGCAACTCCCGTGCCGGATTATACAGATAAAAATGTTTCCGATAAAATCGTCCGGCTCATTCAGAGCTATACGGGAATAGTCAATAAAATGGTTTGGAGAAAGTTTTAAATGAATATTCTTATCACAGGTGCAAAAGGATTTGCAGGCAGAAATCTTACCGCAAATCTAAGCAACATAAAAGACGGCAAAAACAGAACAAGACCCGCAATTCAGATTGACGAAATATTTGAATATGACATTGATTCCACACCCGAGGAGCTTCATGAATACTGTTCAAAAGCGGACTTTGTATTTCATCTTGCAGGAATAAACAGACCCAAGGAAGCAAGCGAATTTTCAGGCAACTACGGTATTCTCGGTGTTGTTCTCGATGAGCTGAAATCATCCGGAAATAAAGCTCCCGTTATGCTTTCATCGTCGGTGCAGGCTACTCTTGAGGGAAGATTTGCGGGCTCGGAATACGGTAAAAGCAAGCTTGAAGCAGAAAATATGCTCTTTAATTATGAAAAAGAGACCGGTGCAAAAGCCCTTGTTTACCGTCTGCCCAATCTTTTCGGCAAATGGTGCAGACCCAACTACAATTCGGCTGTTGCAACCTTCTGCAATAATACGGCAAAGGATTTGCCCATAACCGTCAATGACCCTTCCGTTGAACTTGAGCTTCTCTATATTGACGATTTTGTTGATGAAATGCTCAATGCACTTGAGGGTAAAGAAACAAAAAACGGCAATTTCTGCGGTTTCTCCGTTACTCATAGGGTAACCCTCGGCGAAATCGTTCTGCTACTTGAAAGCTTCAAGAAGCAGAGTACAACTCTTGTAATGCCTGAAATACCCTATAACTCATTTGCAAAAAAGCTTTATTCAACCTATCTTTCCTACCTTCCCGAAGAAAAGGTAAGTATTCCTCTTAAAATTAACAGCGATACCAGAGGCAGCTTCACAGAAATACTGAAAACCTCTAACTGCGGTCAGTTTTCGGTCAACATAAGTAACCCCGGAATAACAAAGGGTCAGCACTGGCATAATACAAAGTGGGAATTTTTCATTGTTGTTTCGGGCACAGCACTCATTCAGCAAAGAGAAATCGGTACAGATAAGGTGCTTGAATTCAGAGTTTCAGGTGATAAACCCGAAGCGGTGCATATGCTTCCCGGATTCACCCACAATATTATAAATCTTTCCGAAACGGAAAATCTCGTTACGCTCATGTGGGCAAATGAGCAGTTTGACCCCAATAAACCTGATACATTTTTTGAAGTGGTGTAATTTGAATGGGTATTAAAAACGCCAAGTTAAGAGAACACGAAAATATTTTGCTTGATATTCTTGCAAACAATCTTTTCAATGCAGGGCGCAGGGTTGACCTCAACGAGGACAACCTTAATGCGGTCTGGAGCGAAGCATACGCTCAAGCCGTTACTCTTATGGCATTTCACAACTCAAACGAAAATGTTCTTAAAAGCGAAAAATGCTCATGTATCAGAAAAAAGCTTACTCAGACACTTGCAGACAACGCCAAAGTTGACTTCGAACACGTGCGTATCTGCAATATAATGAAAAATGCAGGCATTCCCTGCACTGTTCTCAAAGGCTTTGCATCCGCGCTTTATTATCCCGACCCTCTCATGCGTTCAATGGGCGATGTTGATTTTCTTGTTGATACGGATGATTTTGAAGAAGCAAACAAAACACTTCTTCAAAACGGATATGAGGCAACGGGCAAAAGCCACGATGTGCACGATGTTTTTCTCGGCAATATATGCCGATGTGAAATGCACTTTCAGCCTTCCGGCATACCAAAAGGCAAGGCCGGTGTAAAGGTCAGAAAATATCTTTCAGGACTTCTTGATAAATCTGAAACAGCCAAAACAGAGCTCGGAGATATAACGGTTCCCTCTGCCTATCACCACGGACTTATAATTCTTCTTCATATGTGCCACCACCTGACGGGGGACGGATTGGGACTGCGCCATCTCTGTGACTGGGCAGTATTTCTGAATAAAATCGGCGAAGAAAAATTCCTTGAAATGTTTGAAAAAACATTCAAGGATATTGGTCTTTGGGAGTTTGCGAAAATAATGACATTTATCTCATGCAAATATCTCGGTCTGACGGGCATGAATTGGGCGAAGGATGCCGATCAAAATCTCGCAGATTATATTCTCATTGATATTATTATCGGCGGAAATTTCGGACAGAAAAATGCCGACAGAAGCCACGAAAGCCTTTTGATATCAAGCAAAAACGAAAAAGAAATCTCTATGCTCAGGCAGTTCTTCATTTCTGCCAACAGTATTGTTTATAAAAACTTGAAAGCGGCAAGAAAGTTTAAAATTCTTCTGCCCTTCGGCTGGATTTTCTTCGGCGGAAGATATATAATCCGTTCCATTCTCGGAAAACGACCCAAAATCCGCCCGCAGAAGGTTGCAAAAGAAGCATCGGAAAGAATAGATATATATTCTGGGCTTAAACTTTTCGGGGAAAATGAGAAATAAAAAGTTTATACTGATAATTTGAAACAGGTGATAGATATGAAAAAACAGCTTACCAAATATAAACTCGAAAGTTTTATATATCGGGTATCTGATCATTCTCCCAAGAAGTTTTATAAAAGAACTCATTACGGAAATCGGGAATTTCTTTCAATAGAAGAAGGTAGAAAAAATATAATATCTCTTGTTGATTCAGGCAAGCCTTTTATGGTTGGCAGATACGGAACAAGCGAAGGGCGTGCTCTAGCTGAGTATTATGAAATAAAATATAAATTAAGAAAAGACTATCTTCCAAGAACAAAAAAAATTCTTTGTTGTAATGCCGGTTTTTTCCCTGATGACACAGAATCTATCAACAAATGGGGAGATTTGATGAGCAATCTCTCTCCTGAGTGTGATATTTTAGGTATTATGAACTTCTATTGCGAAGGATGGATTGTTGAAAATCTTTGCCCTAATGCAATTCTAATGCCTAACGGAGGAATTGCCTCAGGTGCCAGAGGATACACCTATTGTCTCAAAGGAAAAAAGATTTTGGTTGTGCATCCTATGAATGAAACCATAGAGAATCAATATCACAATAAAAGACATCTTATCTTTCCTGGATCAAACGTTCTTCCTGAGTTTGATTTGCAAACATTAAAGGCAGTAAATACTCAAGCAGACGAAACCGATTCACGCTTTTCTACGTGGTTTGACGCCCTGGATTATATGACTGATGAGGTTTCAAAAAAAGATTTCGATATAGCGCTTGTCGGATGCGGTGCATACGGATTTCCCCTTGCGGCAAGGATAAAACAAATGGGTAAATCCGCAATTCATATGGGCGGTGCTGTCCAGACTCTGTTTGGCATAAAAAGTGCACGCGGAGATTCAAATAAATATATTAGCGGTATGTATAATGATGCTTGGGTTTATCCTGATGAAAAAGACAAACCTAAAGGATTTGAAAAAGTAGAAGGCGGTTGTTATTGGGCTCCTTGAAGACTACAAACACAAAAGCGGTGTCAGATATAAAAAATAAAAATAATCGGTGTCAATCTGATTGTTGCAGCGATTGCTGCAGGTGCGGTAAATCATTTCCTGATGCAGTCAGACATTGACGGACAGCCTTCCGAAACACAAACCACTAAAGCCGTTTCAACTGCAGATAACGTTCTCAATCCCGAGGATGTTGAATGGAACGGCGAGAAATTTGAAGCTGTGAACAATGACGGACTTGTCAACATTCTCCTCATCGGCCAGGACAGACGCGAAGTCAAAAGCAGACAGCGTTCGGATGCTATGATTCTTTGCAGATTCAATCCCGAAACCAACAAGCTTTCGATGATTTCGTTTCTCCGTGACCTTTATGTTCAGATTCCGGGTTATGAAGATAACAGACTCAATGCGGCATATGCTTACGGCGGGTTTGAACTTCTCAAAGAAACTCTCGCACTGAATTTCGGTATCACCGTTGACGGATGTCTTGAATCCGACTTTGAAGGATTTTAGAAAATCATAGATACACTCGGCGGTGTTGATATTGAACTTACAGCAAAAGAAGCTGAAATAGTCGGCAACGGTGCAACGGAAGGACTCTGCACGCTGAATGGTGAACAGGCTCTCACTTATGCCCGAATCTGAAAATAGACAGTGATTTTCAAAGAACTTCAAGACAAAGAAAAATTATGGGTGCTGTTTTTGAAAAAGCAAAAACATATTCCCTTTCTAAACTCGCAATGTTTTTCAGCGAAATTCTACCGCTGATGGCAACCGATATGACCGAGGAGGTAATGAATCTTGCACTCACCTTTGCACCTTCGTTCAGTGAAATCGAAACAGAAAGCTATATCGTTCCTGCAGAGGGAACATATGAAAATGCTATGATAAGAGAAATGGCAGTTCATGTACCTGACCTTTATGAAATCAGAAAGCTGATTTTGAAGAATATCTGCCTATTTAATAAGAAAGATTTGGTGTTATAATGAAAACTGTAAAAATTGATTTTGTCGGTTTTTGGGGAAGTTTCAAGAAGGATGATAATCTATTCACTCGTATTTTGTCAAAAAAATTTAAGGTTGAAATTTCAGATGATCCGGATTTTGTTATTTGCTCAAACCGTGGCTCTGCATTTGAGTATATGAAATACGACTGTGTAAGAATTATCTTTATGGGCGAAAATATATCCCCCGATTTCACTGCTTTCGACTATTGCATCGGATTTGACTATATAGATTTCGGCGAAAGATATTTCCGCTTGCCTTTTGCATTTTATTTTGATGATGCAAAACCCTGGATACCTGAAACACTTACATATGAAAAAGCAAAAGAAATCTGTGAAGCAAAAAAATATTTCTGTAATTTTATATATGGTCATCAATCGTCACACGGTATGAGAGAAAAGCTTTTTAAAACTCTCAACGAATATAAGCATGTTGAATCTCCCGGAAGCTTCCTTAACAATATAAATAACAGCAAAAAAAGATGCTCTTGGACAGAAAAGAACGAATATCTGATTGCATCAAAATTTACAATTGCTGGCGACAGCATATCATATCCTGGATTTGTAACAGAAAAAATCGTCCAACCCTTTATGAAACATTCTATACCCATTTATTTCGGCAACCCAAAGATTGATGATTACTTCAACAAAGATGCATTTATTTGGTGCAAGTCAGAAAACGATTTACATAAAACTCTTGAAGAAGTAAAACGTCTCGATAATAATGATGGTGCATATATTGAAATGCTGATGCAACAACCTTTAAACGATATCAACTATATTGTTGATTTATATGACAGACTTGAGGTTTTTTTGTTTAATATTTTTGGACAGGAACCTGAGGAGGCAATCCGGAGAGTTCGATATTTCTGTGCCAAAAGACACGAAACATTTTTGCGTGAATATTCTAAAATACATGAAAAGATACCGGATTTTATCAAAAAAATAAAAGGACTTTAATTTAATGGATATAGTTATGAAAAGAATAATCTCCCTGTTACTGGTCAGTCTGATCTGTTCAGCTTGCTTTTCGTACAGATTAGCTTTTGCAACAGATTCAAATTCCTGCCTTGAAGAAAACAACACAGAATTTGCAGTCAAATCAGCTGAAATTATAAAAAACGATAATAATGAAGCAGAAATGCTCAGAATTATCGGCAGACTCAGATCTAATGTAGCAAAATTTGATTTTCCTTATATTAGTAACTGCATTGTTTCCGAAAACGGCAGATTTGTCTTACAGTTTACTTCAGAACAAGAGCTTGTTTACTGCCTGAATGAACTGAATAACGACCCCAATATACTCTATGCTGAGCGTGACTGTACGGTTTACACGTGTGCAGTTGAAGAAACATACGAATATTTATCCTGGGGTGTCAGAGCAATTGAGGCGGATATTTATTCGCAGGCAATAACCCCATCATCCAGCGACTGTGTAACAATAGCGATAATAGATAGCGGCTGTGAGGATATTGATTTTATCAAAGACAAGCTTATCGACGGTTATGATTTCTTTGACAACGATTCCGATGCAACCAATGACACCAGCGTTGACAGCCACGGAACGTTTCTTGCAAGTATAGTTGCCGACTGCGTAGACAATCTTCCTATAAAGATTATGCCTGTAAGAGTTCTTGACTCAAAGGAAGCATCTTTAATTAATGTTGTAAATGGTATCATTTATGCGGTTGACAACGGTGCCGATGTTATAAACATCAGCCTTGGTGCCGTTCTTAGTAACTGCAGTTCGCTTGAAGACGCCGTTAATTACGCAGAAGAAAATAATGTTTCCGTTGTTGCCTGTGCTGGGAATCTGAAAAAAGACATAAAAGATTTCTGTCCCGCACATATCGAAAATGTTATCACGGTATCTTCCGTTAACCATGAATTTAAATTTTCAGAAGGTTTTTCAGGTTTCGGCGATAAAATTGACTTTGCCGCACCTGGCGAAAACATAATTGGATATAACAACTTGGGTGAGAAAACAACTTTGAGCGGCACTTCAATGTCCACAGCATTCGTATCTGCATCGGTCGCGATGTTCCGCCTCGACAACCCCACCTGCAACAACAACCAGGTGCGTGATGCACTCATATCCTGCACTGAGGATTACGGCGATGAGGGTTGGGATAAATACTACGGACACGGTATACTCAAGCTGGGAAACCTTATAAATAACGATATAATTCATGTGGAATCAATTAAATTTCCGCAAAATTCATACGAGCTTTTTGTTGGTGACACGTTAGAAATTGCTCCTGTTTTTTCACCCGCAGATGCAACCGATAAATCGTTCTCTCTTACAGCAAGCGAAAGCAATATTTCAGTAAACGGTAGCATAATCACTGCAGTTTCTCCCGGCACGTTAACAATTACCGTAACAAGCAATGACGGTTCGTATTCAGACACAGCACAAATAACAGTAACCGAAAAAGTTCCCGAAATAATTTCAACACTGAAAATTAAAAACAACAATGGAGCAAAAACTATCAATTTTGGCGAAACGCTCCGTCTTACTGCCGAAACCACAAACCAGCCCGAAAACACATTGGTTTGGTGGTATGTAAACGGTATCAAAAGCGGTAAAGGTAACACCTTTGAGGTCGCACCAAAAAACGGAAGTGTTTTGGTAACCGCAAAGCTTGTTAATGCTGACGAAACGGTTGTTAAAGACATAGACGGAAATGAAATATCCGATTCACAAATAGTTACCTCGAAATCAGGATTTTTCCAGAAACTTATTTCATTTTTCAAGAATCTTTTCGGTTTAAACAGAACGGTTATTCAATCCTTAATGAGATAACAAAAAGGCTTGTATGGCATCAATGAACAGGTCCGCTAAAAACAGACAATGAAAAAAGAGCCCCCCTATGGTAGAATTAAAGGAACTACCATAGGGGGTTAAGTTATGTCCAGAGAATACAGACATATAAAATAATACGAAAAAGAAATACTGCAACTAAAAGAAGAAGGATTAACACATCGAGAAATAGGAAAGAGATTAGGCTTTGAAAAAGTTCAAATCAAGAAGTTTATTGAAAGACATAACGCTAAAGAAAAGAAAAGAAACTGTCGGCAGGAATTGATTTGAAACGCAAAGGTAGACCGAGAAAAGATGGCAATGAATTACCTCCATCAATTCAGCAATTAAGTAAACTTACTCGATTACAGTACGAACTTGCCCGAAAAGAATCAAAGACAAAGTCATTGGAAATGCAAGTTAAATTATTGCAGGATTTTCTATTGCTTGCAGAAAAGAGGTGAGAACAAGTGTAAAGTTTATGGTAATTTACCGACACAAATAAAAACATTCAATAAGTGAAATGTGCCTATTCTTCAATGTGTCAAGAAGCGGTTACTGTGATTATGTCAAAAGAATGGATATATCTGCAAAAGATTTACCATTAGCGGAAAGATAAAAGAATGTCAGGATAAATGCGGCAGAACATACGGGTATCGCATAGTTCATATATGGCTTGACAGACAAGGAATACACCATAATCAAAAACAATACTGCGAGTTATGCAGAAATACAACTTGTTATCGGCAGTTAGAAGAAAGAAATACCGTAATTACGGTGATTTTCTTCACCGTTATTCTAATATGCTGAACAGAGATTTCAAGGCTGACAGACCAAACCAAAAGTGGATAACGGATATTTCATACATCAAGACACAGCAAGGAACATTGTATCTTTCTGTAATCAAAGATTTGTACGATAACAGTATTGTTGCTTACAAAATCGGAACAGAGCAAAACATCAATCTTGTATTAAGTACAATCAGAGCAGCCAAAAGGAAAGAAAAAGTCACTGCAGAGTTGCAGCTCTACAGTGACCAAGAATTTCAATATACATCTTCAGCATATTTTAACCTGACAAAATCATACGGCATAACGCCATCAATGTCAAGTTGGGGGAATCCGTATGACAACGCAATGGCTAAAAACTTTTTCTCAATCCTCAAAACAGAATGTATTTACAGAACAAAGCTGAAAACTTATGAGGATGCGAGCATCCTCATAAGCGAATACATACATTTTTACAACAACGAAAGAATCCAATTAAAAACAAAACTGACTCCGCTCGAAAAACAAAGTCAGTATGTCGCTTAATTAAATATTTCTGCCATAGAGCCTTTTTTGTACTGTCCGTACAATTTGGGGCAGTTCATTTGGTGAGACAGCCTTTGGTTTATTTCATCAAACCGTTTTCAATAAGCTGCATCAGAAAATCCTTTAAATCTGATTCTGCTTCTTCCTTTGAAACATCATAATTTTTAAGCATTGCATCCAGCAACTCATCAAACGATTTTTCGGTTCTGAGTTCATCCCAAAGAAATTTGCTGACGGGATTAAGGATTACTATGTTTGTTCCGCACGAAGAATCAACGGGCACGGCAATATACTCGCCTGCAATCTCTCTGACAATATACCCTTGTTTTACACTGTATTTTTTATTTTCCATATTATCTCTCCAAAATTACATATAAAATTCTTTGTACCACTCTGCGAATTTGCGAAGACCGTCGCGAAGAGAGGTTGAGGGCTTGAAGCCAAAATCTCTTTCAAGTGCAGAGGTATCCGCATAGGTTACGGGCACATCGCCTGCCTGCATGGGAACGAGCTGCTTATGAGCTTCAAAATCATAATCAGCGGGCAGAACCTCCGCACGAATAAGCTCCTGCTGAAGAATATCAACAAAATCAAGAAGATTCTCGGGGCTGTTATTGCCTATGTTGTAAACTCTGTAAGGCGGAACGGGAAGTCCGTCCTCTCCGTTTTCTTTTTCGGGTGCGCACTGCATAACACGTTTCACGCCCTCAACGATATCATCAACAAAAGTGAAATCTCTCTTGCAGTTTCCGAAATTGAAAATCTGAATGTTTTCACCTGCTCTGAGCTTGTTTGTGAACCCGAAATAAGCCATATCAGGTCTTCCTGCAGGTCCGTAAACGGTAAAGAAACGAAGACCCGTTGAAGGGATATTATAGAGCTTTGAATAGGAATGAGCCATCAGCTCGTTGCTCTTTTTCGTTGCTGCATAAAGGCTTATGGGATTATCGACCTTATCGTCAGTGCTGTAAGGAATCTTCTTGTTTGAACCGTAAACACTCGATGAAGAAGCATAAACAAGATGCTCAACGGGATGATTGCGGCAAGCTTCAAGAATATTGTAGAAACCGATGATATTGCTTTCGATATAAACATCGGGATTTGTTATTGAATAGCGTACACCTGCCTGAGCCGCGAGGTTTACAACAACATCAAAGCCGTATTCTTCAAAACATTCGTCAATGAGTTTTCTGTCGGCAATGTTGCCTTCTATGAAAACAAACTGACTGCCGTTAAAGCTTTTCTGAACTGCAAGATTCGTTATCTCTGAAAGGCGGTATTTCTTGATAGAAACATCGTAGTAATCGTTCATATTATCGATACCGACTATTTTTATTCTGTCTACGGTGCGTAAAAGCTCCATAACAAGATTTGAGCCGATGAAACCCGCCGCGCCCGTGACGAGCACGGTTTTTCCGCTGAGATTAACATTCTGTGTTAACATAAATTCACCTTATCCGTAAATAATCTTATTTACCCTTCTTGCGGCATCATCAATATCAAACGATACAATCGCCATACCGTTATAGTACTTATAGGTATAAGCGTCGCTGAAAGGAACATGATGCGATTCCATATTAAGTCCGCTTCTCATTGCATCCGACGCAACATTACCTATAACCGATGTCAGTTCAGAAAGGCTGATATTGGTTTTAACAAGCCCGAATGCGAAATTGGTCAGATCATATATTTCGGAAAGGCTCTTTTCGCGCACTATCTTTTTCGCAAGAGTTTCAATAACTTTTCTCTGTCTTTCGGTACGCTTAAAGTCACTGTCTATCTTACGGATTCTCATATATACGAGAGCTCTGTCGCCATTGAATTTATTGGGGCCGACTACATAACGGACTGCACCGTTGCTGTAATTTGTCATATATTCAACCTCTTTTTGCGTAAGGCTGATTGTAACTCCGCCCGCCTTATCAACAAAATCGGTAACGCCGTTGAAATCAACAACAACAAATCTTTGAATATCAAGGTCAAGAAGCTGGTTAACTGTGTTTACACAAAGTCCGACACCGTCAAACGAATAGGCAGCGTTGATTCTGTTCCAACCTCTGCCTTCAATGGGAACAAGCGAATCTCGGAGAATTGAAATCATTTTGATTTCGCCCGTTTTTTTGTTATATGAAACAACTATCAGGGCATCGCTTCTTCCTCGCTCCTTTGTAACATCCCTTGAATCTGTTCCGAT
>JAZSDF010000137.1:0-15520 GCA_045531035.1 Acutalibacteraceae bacterium
TCTTTGCCTTCGTATTCAAAATGAACACGAAGCTGATCTATGAACATAGCTGCTGCGGGAGCATAGTTATCATAGAATTCGTTATAACCTGCATTCTTCTGCCAGCATTCTTTATCGTCTGTGTAGAAGAAGTCGCCGTCGGGTTCATATCTGTAGCCTGCAACCTGATTTTCGGAAAGCCACTTTGCAAGCGGAGTGAGAGGCTGGGTTACGGGTGCCTTTGTTGTGTTGGCTGCAACGGGCTTCTTGGTTGTCACTTTATTGTTAACAACCTTCTTTGTTGTCTTAACAACCTTCTTAAGTGTTGTAAGAGCGTTGCCAGAGGGGTCTGTTACTGTTTCATGAGCCTCGTTTGTAACAAATTCGGGAACATCAACATAATATGTTTCTTCAACATACTGATATGTAGGTACTGTTGCCGATGTCGTTGTGTCTTCTTTTTCCTTGCTGAAGTTTCTGATAAGAACAACAGCTGCAACAGAGCCGGCGATAACAACAACAGCGCTGATTGCAAGAATAAGAATCTTCTGCTTTGATAACTTCATTTGAATTCCTCCTGATTATCTGATATTCTGCCAAAGGAATATTACATCCTTGCCGTGGATTTTAAACGTATCTATCTCATAAGGTGAGAATTCCTCAACCTCTGTGAAGCCTTTCTTTCTCATAGCCTGTGCAAAAAGCTCTGCCTGTTCTTCGGTCTCCCATGTAATTCTGCCGAGAAGACGCATGGTATTGGAGTCTCTGCGGTTTTTGAGCTGACCGTCAACGAAACCTGTGCACCACCAGAAATCATTGTAATTCCTCGTAAACTGAGGAAGATATTCACCGTTATCGAACTCATCCCAATAAATTGTCATTTCCATCTTGACCCAGTCATCTTCGGTTGCGCAATTGTAATGGTCAAGCGCAATGCCCGTGCCGGGTTTTCTTGTGTAGACACCGATTTCGCCGCCTACGGTTCCGATTTCACCGGAGATATACTGACCCTTCCAAAGCTGAATTCTGTATTCTTTACCCTCATACTTGAAGTCAAGCTTTGTTGTTTCAATGCTGAAGTCAATGAGGTTTGCACCGAAATCATAGAGAGGGTTGTAACCGAACTCTGCCTGGAAACAGTCTTCCTTGTCGTTGTTATATATGTAGGGTTTAAGCCCGATGACATCATATCCCATTCTCGAAAGACCCGCGAATGTCATATCCTGCGGAAGATTTCCCGAGGACTGAACGGGTTTTGTTGCAACACCTTCAAGCTGTGGAACGGTTATTTCCTCTTTCTGAGGCTGGGTTGCGGGAGTGGTTGTTGTCTGCGGTTTTGTTACTTTTTCCGTTGTGCTTTCGGGAGTTTTGGTTGTTGTCACCTCTGTTGAAGGTTCATAAACATCCGTTAAAACAGCAACAGTTGTGTTTACAATTGCCTGAAACGGCGAAGTTGTTGTTTCTTCGTAGTAATCATAATAATTGCCGTTAGTTGTATCAACATCAATATCGGGCTGATTGCCTGACTTTATTGCGAGAGTTGCGACTATTGCAACTATGCACACCGCAACAACGGAAACAGCAATTACGGGTAAGCTTTTCTTCATCTCATTATCCTCCTTGTTTTAAAATTTGCTCTTCATTTTCTCTTATATATAAAACACTAAATAATAGTTGGTGGAGATGGCGGTAATCGAAACCGCGTCCGAAAAACCCTTGCAGGGACTTTCTACGAGTGTAGCCGTTCTTTTAACATTCCCTCATGCCAACGCCGAAAGGCAGGCTTTGGCACTCGGTAGACAGATTATTCATGACGGGCTATCCGCCGTTACCCGTTCACGTTCACTGCTAATCGACGCCTCTTATGCGGCCGCAGTCCTCCGCACAGAGACGGCTGCTTATTTAAGCAGCAAGAGCAACTTTATTGTTGTCGTTTAATTTTGAAAATTGCGGATTTTATAGCGGTCCCGCACCGCTACTCGCTTATCCGGGCTCAGATTCCCCGTCGAAATCCTTTCATCCCCATATATGTGAAACAACTTGCGTTGTTTCGATGATATATTGCTTTGTTATCTGCGCATATTGCGTTCGATATCTCTCTGAGCATCTTTCTTTGCGGCAACCTCACGTTTGTCGTAAAGTTTTTTACCTTTACAAAGACCGATTTCAACCTTTGCTCTGCCCTTTGAGAAGTAGACACTCAGCGGAACAATTGCAAGTCCGTCCTGCTTGACCATGGCATAAAAACGGCGGATTTCCTTTTTGTGGAGCAAAAGCTTTTTGGTGCGCAGAGGGTCTCTGTTAAAGATGTTTCCCTGCTCATAGGGGCTGATATGCATACCGTTGACAAACATTTCGCCGTCTTTTACAAAACACCATGAATCCTTAAGATTTATCTTGCCCTGACGGATGGATTTGACTTCCGTTCCAAAAAGCTCAATGCCTGCCTCAAGTTTTTCAAGCACAAAATAATCATGATATGCTTTTTTGTTGTTTGCCACTGTTTTGATACCGCTGTTTTTGTCCATTAGTCTTACCTTTCGTGAAGTGCGATTATATCACACAAATATAAAGTGTGTCAATAGCTGATTTTTGTTGCAAAGAACTTTGATTATTTTTTGACAACACGTTTCTTTGCGTAAAAATCTCTTTTTTTCTTTTTTTCTTCCGCTTCACGCTTTGCCGCCAAAGCTCTTTTTGCCTTTACTCTTGAAAGGGGCTTGCCCTTTTTTGCAGGCTTCTTTTTCTTTGTTTCGTTGTCCTTATCGGGATTTTCCTTATAAAGAACTATACTTCCGCCGACAACCTGAACAACATCGCTTTCTGTTGCTTCGGCAAGCTTTTCCGCAAAATCGCGGGGACTTTCGGGCGCACTTTCAAGCAAAACCTTAAGCTTAATGAGTTCCCTTTTGCGAAGCGCATCGGCTGTCTGCTCAACAAGTGCATCGGACATGCCGCCCTTACCTATTTGAAAAAGAGGTTCAAGGCTGTTTGCCTGCGCTCTGAGCGCCGCTCTCTCTTTGCTTGTCATCAATTATTCTCTCCAATCTGTTCGGCAAGCTTTCTTACCGACTTTCCTCTGTGGCTTATTGCATCTTTTTCATCGGCGGTAAGCTGTGCCATGGTCTTTTCTCCGCCGTATTCAACGGGAAGGAAAAGAGGGTCATAACCAAAGCCTCCGTTACCGATTTCTTCAAAACCGATTGTGCCTCTGCACTCGCCTCTTGCGATGATTTTTCTGCCGTCGGGATAAACACAGCAGGCAACGCTGACGAAAGCGGCGCCTCTGTCCTTAGGCTCAAGACCCTCGAGAGCTTTGAGAAGCTTTTTGTTATTTGCATCATCATTACCGTGCTCGCCCGCATATCTTGCGGAATACACACCGGGTGCACCGTCAAGATAATCAACGGCAAGACCCGAGTCATCAGCAATACAAGGCATACCGCTTTCCTTGCAGCCGCTTTCAGCTTTAAGGAGCGCATTTTCTTCAAACGTTGTGCCTGTTTCTTCAACATCGGTAAGCTCAACGCCCGCTTCTTCGGCAAGAAGTACTCTTATCCCGAGAGGTGCAAGTATGCGCTGAAGCTCATCACGTTTTTTCATGTTGTGGGTTGCAATTATATAATCCATTATATTTGTTTCCTCCAAGGTGAACGGAGTAATCCGAACCGTGATTTTCACGGGCTGATTTCCGCTCACCCATCGTTAAAATACTCGCAAATCCACAAAGGATTTGCTGCGTTTTATGCCTTGGTTGACCAAAAATCCTCTCCGTGAAAATTCTTCGACCCGAAAGTGAAGAATTTTCAGACGATTTTTGGTTGTTGAGGTTGCAGGAAGGCTCACGCCTTTCAATGCCGAAACTCCGAAAAGCGGCGAAAAGACTCACTTTCGGGCAGGTTCGGATTATTCCATTCACCTTAATTATTAGTCGTCTTTGTCCTCTTCAAACAATCCGTCTGCAAAAGCCGTTGCATTAAAAGGTCTCAAATCGTCAATTCCTTCGCCGACACCGATAAATTTAACAGGAACCTTGAGGTCGTTCTTGATTGCAAGAACAACGCCGCCCTTTGCAGTGCCGTCAAGTTTTGTGAGAATAATACCCGTAATTTCGGCAACATCCTTGAATTCCTTTGCCTGATTAACCGCATTCTGACCTGTTGTTGCATCGAGAACAAGCAGAATTTCACGGTCTGCATAAGGAAGCTGACGGTCGATGACTCTGTAAATCTTTGCAAGCTCTTCCATAAGATTTTTCTTGTTGTGAAGTCTGCCTGCGGTATCGCAGATAATGATATCGGCATTTCTTGCCTTACCTGCGGAGATAGTGTCGAAAACAACAGCCGCGGGGTCTGCACCCTCTTTATGCTTGACGATATCAACGCCTGCACGGTCTGCCCAGATTTCAAGCTGGTCAATAGCCGCCGCACGGAATGTGTCCGCCGCACCGAGGATAACCTTCTTTCCCTCCGCCTTGAACATCGCCGCCATTTTACCGATTGAAGTGGTTTTGCCGACGCCGTTAACGCCGATAACAAGAATAACCGAAGGCACGGTTATCATATCGATTTCTTCGCCGCCGCTGAGAAGCTCTGCAACGATATCACGAATTTCCTTTTTAACATCCTTTGCTCTGTGGAGATTCTTTTTGAAAACGGAATCACGGAGCTTCTGAACAATTTCCATGGCGGTTGTTACGCCGACATCGGACATAACAAGGATTTCTTCAAGCTCTTCGTAAAAATCCTCGTCAATTTCATTTTTGCCGTAAAGAGCCGCATTTATAGCTCCCGACATGCTGTCACGGGTCTTCTTGAGACCCTGATTGATTCTTTTGAAAAGTCCCATAGGTTACCTCATATATATAATGTATTACTGCTCCTGAACATTTTTCATTATGATATCGATTGTTCTCTTGAGCATCGAATCCTTTTCGCAGTCCTTTGCGACGGTTTCAACAGAATAGAGAATGGTTGTCCTGTCTCTGCCGCCGAAATATTCGCTGATTTCCTTCTGCGTAAGGTCCGTCATTTCTCTGACAACATAAATCGCAATCTGTCTTGCTCTTGCGGTTTTGGCGTCCTTCTTCTTTGAAATGATATCATTCTGCGGCACGCCGAAGGTTCTTGCGGTTTCCGCAATTATGTTGTTAACCACCGCCGAAACGGGGCGGCTGTCACTCATAAGGTCTTTAATTGCACTCTGTGCCATAGCAATATTGATTGATGCACCCTCGATATTGACAAGTGCATTGATTTTCTTGACGGCACCCTCAAGCTGACGGATGTTTGTCCTGATTTTTTCCGCAACAAACTGAACAACGTCATCGGGAAGGGCAAGTCCGAGAATATCGGCTTTTCTTTTGATGATAGCCATTCTTGTTTCAATATCGGGCGGCTGAATGTCCGCAATAAGGCCCCACTCAAAACGGTTTCTGAGTCTTTCGTCGAGAATTTCTATATCCTTGGGCATACGGTCAGATGCGAGAACAATTTGCTTTCCTTCCTGAGTAAGGGCATTGAAAGTATGGAAAAACTCTTCCTGAGTGGATGCTCTTCCGGCGATGAACTGAATATCGTCAACAACAAGCACATCGCAGTTTCTGTACTTCTGATGAATTTCGTGCATCCTGTTTTTCTGAATACCGTCAACAATAAGATTAACGAAATCTTCGCCTCTTGTAAAAATTATATCCGCATCAGGATTGTTTTTCTTAACTTCATTGCTGATAGCACAGAGAAGATGGGTTTTTCCCAGACCCGAGTTGCCGTAGATAAACAACGGGTTATATGCCGCGCCGGGTGTTGCCGCAACCGCCTGAGCAGCCGCATGGGCAAATCTGTTTGATGAGCCGACAACAAAAGTTGCGAATGTATTTTTTTCGATGCTGAGCGAGGTTGCGTTTGCGCCTGCACTTGTGTCGGGTGCGGGCTTTTCTTTTATAACTGTTTCTGAATTAATAAGCTCAACAGTAACCTCAAAGCCCATAACCTGCTTAAAAGCTTCCCTCAGGTCGTTTCCGAACTGCTGTTCAATAATTTTTCTTTTGAATTCGCTGGTTGCGATTTTTACTGTCATTCCGTCAAAGCTGTTAATTTCAAGCGGTCTGAACCATATTTCATATATGACTTCGCCGCAGCTTTTCTTCAGGTGCTCACATACGAGCTCCCACATCTCTTTGAGAGATTCCATATATATAACTCCTCCATATCGATTTTATCGCACAAATCCGCATTTTAATAGATAATAATACATAATAGAGTATATCACATAAAAAAAATCATTTCAAGCAAAAAAATTGATAATTATAAAAACTTTTTTAGGCTTTAAACGAAAAAGATGTTGACATTTTTGGCCGTGCTGTTATATAATGTGTATTCTGAGGGGTGTATTCACCTCATTTTGTCATGCTTAATAATCGGAATTGACTGCGGTTTGCATTTAATTTTGATTGTTTCAGACCTTGAAAGGGTCAAGACATAATAAAATTTTGAAACGGAGGTTTGCACAATGAAAAGAACTTACCAGCCCAAGAAGCGTCATCGCAAGATGGAACACGGCTTCCGCAAGAGAATGGCTGACAGAAACGGCCGCAAGGTTCTTGCTCGCAGAAGAGCAAAGGGCAGAAAGCAGCTCACATATTAATCCGAAAAGGATTGATTGAAATGTCACGAGCAGTAACGCTCAAGCAAAACACGGAATTTCACCGTGCCTACGGCAGGGGTAAGGTCAAAACCTCCCCCATTCTTGTTACCTATGTTATCAAAAACAGAGGTCTCGGCTGCCGCATAGGCATTACTGCCGCTAAAAAGCTCGGCAGTGCAGTTGAGAGAAACAGATGCCGCCGCATCATCAGGGCGGCATTCTCCTCAATTTCTCCGTATTGCAGCGGAAACCATGATATTGTTTTTGTTGCAAGATTCAAAACAAAAAAAACAAAAAGCTCTGACCTCGTTCCCGTTATGCAAAAGCATCTCACGGAGCTCGGGGTTATCAGACAGACTGCGGAGGCGGATTTTGAATGAAAAAATTTCTGCTTGCCGCTATTCGTTTTTATCAAAAGCGCATCTCTCCGCTTTTTCCGCCGATGTGCAGGTATTATCCTACCTGCTCAAATTATGCGATAGAAGCAATTAAGGTTCACGGTGTATTCCGAGGAACCGTTCTTGCTTTTTTAAGGCTTATGAGGTGCAACGTTCTGTTCCCCGGCGGCTACGATCCCGTTCCGCCAAAGAAACACTCACACTCGGAGGACGAAAAATGACCGCTCTTTACGAATTTCTCGGCGTACCTTTCGGCGCATTGCTGAGACTGATTTATAACAGCATCGGCTTTGAAAGCTATGCGATATCAATTGTTCTGCTCACCCTTCTTACAAGACTTCTGACTATTCCTTCAACAATCAGTCAGCAGAAGGGAATGGCTAAAACTCAGCGAATCCAGTCGAAAATCCGCAGAATACAGACTAAGTATGCAGGAAATCAGCAGAAGATTCAGGAAGAAACAACCGCTCTTTATCAGAGAGAGGGTTATAATCCCATGAATGCCGGCTGTGCTCCCATGCTTTTCCAGTTTGTTATTCTTTTCGGTCTTATCGGTGCTATTTATTACCCTCTGAGCAATTTCCTCACAGGCATTACCGATGCGGAAATAAAGCTTCTTTCCGATGCTGTTGCAAAAGTCAGCACATCAAAATTTGCAAGCAGTTCACATCTCGCAGAGTTGCTTATAATCCAGAATATTGACAAGCTTCAGGGTATTCCGGGAGTAAGTCAGGCAACTTATGATGCAATTGCAAACATAAACTTCGACTTCTTCGGACTTTTCTCACTCGGTGATGTACCAAAAGACCACGGATTGCATATCATTTGGGCAATCCCCGTACTTTCCTTCCTCTCATCAATGGCAACATCGTTTTATTCAATGATAAAGCAGAAGAAAAGCAATCCCACCATGGCAAACAATCCCACTATGGGCTGCATGATGTTTGGTATGCCTCTTATGTCGCTTTACTTCGTTGTAAGCTACCCTGCAGGCATAGGCATCTACTGGATTGCATCCAGCATTTTCAGCTTTATTATCACTGTTATTGTAGGTCATTTCTACAGCCCCAAAAAGACACTTGCCAGACTCATGGTTGATGAAACGGTTGCCCGCCGCTCAAAGGAAAACAACACCAAACAGATTGCGGCAAATAAAAATCAGTAATATCAGGTGGTGACTTAATCTTGATAAAAGAGGCTATCGGCACAGGTGCTACTCTTGAAGAAGCAAAAGAGGCTGCCCTCAAGGAGCTCAACGCTCCCGAGGAAGCAGATGTAAAATATGAAGTTCTCGAAAGACCCAAATCAAAGGTTCTCGGTATTTTCGGCGGTTCACCCGCAAAAGTAAAGGCATTTTATGAATACGAGGACGACCCGTTCGCAAAGGCAAAGGATTATATCCTTAACATTCTCAAAAATCTCGGTATCGAGGAAGCCGAAATCAGCGTTGAAGCTGATGAAGAAGACGTTCGTTTCTCAATCGAGTGCGGCGACGACTACGGTTCGGTTATCGGCAGAAGAGGCGAAACCCTCGATGCTATCCAGTATCTCACACGTCTTGTTATCAACAGAGGTTCTGAAGATTACAAGAGAGTTTCAATCAATGTAGGTAACTACCGTGAAAAGAGAGAAAACACTCTCCGTTCACTTGCCCGTAAAAATGCGGCAAAGGTTCGTAAGTACGGCAGAAATGTTGTTCTCGAACCCATGAATCCCTATGAAAGACGTATCATTCACACAACCGTTCAGGAAATAGAAGGCGTTACCTCCCATTCGGTAGGCAGCGACGGAGACAGAAAGGTTGTTATCACCCTTGAAGAAGGCGTAAAGCCCACCAACGGCGGCTACAATAAAGGCGGCAGAGGCGGTTACAACAAGGGCGGATACAGAGGAAACAGAGGCGGCAGACGTTATAACGATAACGCAGCTTCCACCGATGCTCCCGCAAGAGCTCCCCGTTCGGATTCCGCAGGCGCTTCGCTCTACGGCAAAATCGAAATCAATAAATAAAATTTGAGACTGCCTCACTAAGCGAAAACCAAAAGAAACCAAATAAATAATAAGTGGCTTGCAGAGGAAATCACCCTTTGCAAACCACTTTTTGTTTTGTTATAATTTTATAAATTGTTATTATATGTTTCTTTTTAGCCGTTTTTTCCGACTCGACGTATAGCATATACGCCTGTCATCGGAAGAAAACGGCTTTTTCATCTTATTGAGACAGTCTCTTATTGTAACTTTATGGCTTAAGCAATCCCGCTTCAATTGAAGTTGAGATTATTCCTTCGACTATGTGCCAGAGTTCGGGAGTTGCGGTGCGGATAATATCCATACGTTTGTAAATCTGCGGTGCATGAACATCTCCGAGTTTCCATGTGTGTCCGTTTGTCAGATAGTTCAGAATAAGCGGCTGAAGTCGGTCAATTGCATTTGCATATTTTGATTCTGCGGTTTCCTTCGCTTCAAATTCATCCCATAATGCACGGATTTCCTCGCCCTGACCGTCTTTCAACATTCCGAAAAGCTTTTCAGCCGCCATGATTTCACGGTCAAGCTTATCCTCGTTTCCCTTGACATCATAGGCAAAGGTATCGCCTGCATAAACCTCAACAAGGTCATGCACGAGTGCGATTTTAAGCACCTTTGAAATATCAACCTTATCTGCGCTGTATTCCTCAAGAATCATCGCCATAATGGCAAGATGCCATGAATGTTCAGCATCGTTTTCCCGCCTTGAACCGTCAACGACAAGATTTCTGCGCAGAACATTCTTCATTTCGTCAATCGTTATTATAAATTCAATCTGTTTTTTTATTTTTTCGCTGTTTATAAAGTCAAATTTATCCATAAATTCACTTCCTTTATTTTATTATATCAAACGCATATGTCTTTTTCAATAGTGCAGGTTGAAGCAGAATAATTATTGTGTTATAATATAATGTATTAAATTTCAGGAGAAATGCCATGAAGGTTTTGATTGAGCTTTTTGACACCGAACAGATTTTTAACTACATCGCCACCCTTGTGTATAAGCCCGAAAAGGTTTATTTTGTAGGAGACGGCGAAATCATGGGCGGCAACTGCCGCAAAAAAGCAGAAAAGCTTGCACGCATAAAAAATATCGATGCTGAGTTTTTATACAGATTTGTAAATCCCGATAACTTCCCCTTGCTTCGGAGTAAAATCACAGAGATAATAGAGGACGAAAAGAAACTCGGAAATGAGTGTGTTATCGATGTAACGGGCGGTCGTGACCTCGCACTTGTGGCTGCGGGATATCTCATGTCTCTCGGCACGGAAATAATCAGGTACGACCCCAAAGCAAAGCTTTTCCGTACTCTTTCAAACGGCAAAACCCATACTGCCGACATAAATCTGTCCTGCGAAGAGCTCATCACCGTGGCAGGCGGCACAATCTACAGCAACACTCACAGCCTCTCATTCTCCGATAATGAATGGGAAATTATAGATAGAATTATACGTTTGTATTTTAAAAAGAGAGATGTGTGGACAAAATTCGTTAAATATCTTCAGCGTGTTTCCAAAAAAGACGGCGAAAAGGTCGGTGACAGACTGTTTATCGAAGCTCCCGCAACTCTTAATGTTGACGGGAAAACTTTTTCGGCTGATACCGAAATTATGTTTGAACTTGAGAAAACTGGTGCAATATCCGATTTTAATTTTTCACGCAAAAACAACCGTCTTGAATTCAAGTATAAATCCCCCGAAATCGCAAATCTCCTTGTTAACGAAGGAGTATGGCTTGAACTTATCATATATTTAACCGTGAAAAATTCCGATGTGTTTACGGATTCCGACACGGGAGTTAAATTCATATGGGATATCCCCGACGGAAAAAGCTCTCTATCCCGCCTTCTTTCGGAAAACACCCCGAGAAACGAGGTTGACGTTATGGCGGTCAGAGGCATAAAGCCGATATTCATTTCATGCAAAACAAGAGCCCCGATAAATGAGGACCTGAATGAGCTTTATGCAATCCGTGAGCATTTCGGCGGTGAGCTCGCCTGTGCCGTGCTTGCAACAACAAAACATGTCGAAATCGAATCTCCGATATATGAGAGGGCAAGGGCAATGGGAATAGAGATTATCCATGAACACGACCTTGATTTCGGCACCGCAAAAAACAAATTAACAAAGCTCTGTGAGGTATAAAGAACGATTCTTAATAAATTTGTAATAATTTTAATAACTGTTTTGTAATTCCGTCTCTTTAAAATGATAGTTGTTCCAAGGGATTGAATTACCGGAGGTAAGAAAATGTATACCGTACTTGTCTGCGATGACGATATCGCAATACTCGATTCCGTTGAAATCTATCTGAAGCTGGAGGGGTATAATGTTCTTCGTGCCGAAAACGGCAGAGAAGCTCTCGACAGAGTCAGTGATAACGAGGTGCACTGCGTTATTCTTGACATAATGATGCCCGGACTGGATGGCCTGCAGGCAACATTGAGGCTTCGCGAAAAACACAACATACCAATTATCCTTCTTTCCGCAAAAAGTGAAGATACCGACAAAATAACGGGGCTTTCCTTCGGTGCGGATGATTATGTCACAAAGCCTTTTAATCCGCTTGAGCTTATGGCAAGAGTAAAATCTCAAATAAGAAGATTTACCGCACTCGGCTCAATGGAGAAAAAGGAAGGCGTTATAACAACGGGGGGACTTTCGCTTGACACTCTTGCAAAAGAGTTAACTCTCGACGGCGAAACCGTGAAACTCACTGCAACAGAATACGGCATAATCAATGTGCTTATGGAAAACCTCGGCAGAGTTCTTTCAACTGGTCAGATTTATGAGGCAGTCTGGGATGAACCCGCCTATAACACGGAAAAAACGGTTACGGTACACATCAGAAGAATCCGAGAAAAAATTGAAATCAATCCCAAGGATCCGAAATATTTAAAGGTGGTGTGGGGAATTGGCTACAAAATCGAAAAATATTAAATATTCCAAAGGAACAAAAACCGCCGCATTGCTTATTGCGGTTATCATGTTTTTCTCTTCGGGATACTTCGCAAACCTTTTCATAAGAGGCTTTGCGGACTACAATGCCTATGACAAGGGCAGAAATCACTACACGCATACAAACGCTTTCCGTGAGCTGATGAATACCGTTGAAAACTATTACATCAGCGACTTCGAAATTGACGAGCAGGTTTATGATACCTTTGAGGAATTCAAGAAAAGCGGACGATACCAAACTGCCCTGGCTGATTATGATGCACTTGTTGCAAAAGTTTCCGAGGCTTATGATATTCTTGAAAACTCGGGAATTGAGGTTTATGTAAACCGTAATAACAGTTACAAATATCTCTATCCCTACAAAAATTTTGTCTATCTCTTTGACTGCAGCGGTAATTTGCAGCATGAGGATTCATTCTTTTACGGAGATAGCTTCACAAGAGTTTATCCTGACGTTAAACCTGTGGAGGAATCTACAACCGCAGCCGCCGTACCGTCAACAACGGCAATAGTTGAAATAACAGAAGCAGACGGAATCTCTCATACTGCACCTGCTGCACCCTCTTTTGAATCGGATGTATGGGTTGGAAGCGACGGCAACGGAAGATATGTGGGACCTTACGGCGGGGCAGAACTCCGTTTTTATCTGCCCGGCAACGGTCAGCCGCCTCTTGAGGTTCAGGATATCGGCGAAGCACTCAAGGCAATAAATGCCATAAACGGTTACACCTGCTACGGTGAATCAACAAAGGAACGTTTCCTTGAAGAGGTTGAAGCAACCAAAGAGCAGTTTCTCGCAGACTTCTATAATAACAACACATCGCATTTTTCATATGACTATATTCTCAGTCAGATCAAAACCGTTAATTATGCGATAATCGGAAACGGCAAAATCAAAACCAACTGCGGAGTTACCGCAACAGATACCGAGGCACAGATTGTTGAAAAGCTCGGCGGAGAATTCATTGAAGCAAGCATAAACGGTACATATAAGCTTCTGAAAAGTCATGAATACAAAAGCGTTCCGAGTGTTTATGACGAATTCAGCCAATGGCTTTTCGGCAACAACATCAGTATTCTGGAACAGAGTCAGATGTATTTCACAAGTGCCCAAAACACCGCTGCTTATTTTTCCTTTGCCCGTAACGGCGATGTCACCGACCCGTTTATGTTATCCAACAGAGCGTATAATTCCTTCCTCGGTGCACCGATAAATAACATCACAACCTGCCTTGTTCTTTTTGCAATAAGCTTCATCATTGCCTGCGCGGCGTGCATTTATCTTCTTTCGGTTGCAGGCAAAACAGCAGACGGAATAAAAATCAATTTCTTTGACAAAATCCCCATGGAAATCAACTGGGTACTCGGTGCAGGCGTTGCGGCACTTGCTGCGGCAGGTGCGGTAATTATTGTAGTAGGTGAAGCTTTTCCGGACGAAATCCTGCGTTCAGAAATTCTCAAATACGGATTCACCGCAACACTCTTGAAAATTGTCGGCACCTTCACCGACAGCTTTGTCGGTGCTTTTGCAAGCATTTTCTTCATGATAATCACGGGACTTCTTGCAAGCCTTATCCGTAACATCCGCAACAAATCATTCTGGAAGAACACTCTTTGCTGGCAGATTATCCGCCTTGCAGGCTGGCTTCTTAAAAACATCTGGAAATTCCTTAAGTTTATCCTTAAGCCTTTTGAAAAGATATTCAAAAAAATCGGTGCTTTCTTCAAAAGACAGATTGACAAGGTCAAATATATCCTTGCCTGCGATTATTCAAAGGGTCAGGGAACAAAATTCAAAATCGTATCCCTTGTTTCAACTGCGGCGGTGCTTCTGCTTCTTCTCCTCATGGGAATGTGGGTAGGTCTTGCAACCGATTGGGGTAGCGGAGATTTCACAATAATATTCTTTATAGTGATTATCGTCTTTGCGGCAGTAGGATTATTTGCCATGCTCATTTTCGTTTCACTCGACAGAATTATGGCTTGCGTTTCTCAGGCAAGAGAAGGCAACCTTAACGGAAAAATCGACACAAAATTCATGCCGCCCTTCATGCGCCGCTTTGCGGAAGATATTCTTTCCATGCAGGACGGATTGCAAAATGCGGTTGAAAGCGCAGTCAAAGACCAGCGAATGAAAGCGGAGCTTATAACAAATGTTTCGCACGACCTCAAAACTCCCCTCACCTCAATCGTAAACTACGTTGACCTTCTCAAAAAATGCGAGGTTGAGGACGAAACCGCACAGAGATATATCACCGTTCTTGACGAAAAAGCGGCAAGAATGAAGAAGCTCATCGAAGACCTGGTCGAAGCATCAAAGGCTTCATCGGGTGCAATTGAAATTCACCCCGTAAAGGTTAATCTCTGCGAATTCGCCGCACAGGCTGTGGGCGAACACGAGGATGAACTGGGAAGCTGCAACATCGGACTTGTTCTGAAAACTCCTCCCGTTCCCGTCACGGTGACTGCGGACTCACAGAAAACATCGAGAATAGTCGAAAACCTTTTCTCAAACATCAGAAAATACGCCATGGAAGGCACAAGAGTTTATGTTGAGGTCGCCGACGGCGCGGAATATGCTTCGATAGTTTTCAAAAACATTTCAAAATATCCCCTTGACGTTTCCGCAGACGAACTCACTCAGAGATTTGTAAGAGGCGATGCTTCACGTTCGGGTGAAGGCAGCGGTCTCGGTCTTTCGATAGCGCAGAATCTCTGCGAATTGCAGAAGGGTAAATTCAGAGTTGAGGTTGACGGCGACCTGTTCAAGGTTACTCTCTCACTACCCAAAACAGAATAAAAAATTCACGGTAGCGGAAATCTGCTACCGTGTTTTCTTTTAGTTATAAGCATTTACAAGTGCATGATATTCTTCTTCCGAAACCGCAACAACCGAGCCGTGGCGGGGTTTGAGATGGTCAAGAGAATATGTCGAACGCTGAACTCTTCTGAAATTCTCAAAATCCCTTGTCATCTGTGCAAAGAATGTTCCCTGTGAATATTCGTCCATAATCATCATCCACGCATCCGTGCCCGTTATGCGGTACATCGAGCTTCCTTCAACTCCGTGCCAGTTGAGCGAGCAGATTGTGTAATCCGTATTATACGGACCCGTGAGATTTTTTGATTTTACATATGCAATTTTCTGCGTTAAATCCTCTTTGAAATAGAGATAGTAATATCCGTCTTTTTCGTTGTAAATGATATCGCCGTCAATGCACTGCACATTCATAATTTCGCCTGTTTCGGGATTGACCTCATTCCATCTGCCGAAAAGAATCTCAGGCTGAGTTTCGAAGGTTTTGAAATCCTTTGTATATGCATAGTAGTGGCCTGCACAGTCATTTTCTACAGTTGAGTTTGCCCAGTAGACCATATACATCTGCTTTTCATTATCCCATATTGCCTGCGGTGCCCATGCGCGGGTTGTAGTTTCAAAGCCGGGAAACTGACGCATATCAATTACCGTTTCGTCAAACCAATTAACAAGGTCATAGGATTTCCATGTAATA
>JAZSDF010000012.1:0-2452 GCA_045531035.1 Acutalibacteraceae bacterium
AGATGCTCGGGAGCAATTTCATTTGCGATTTCAACACCCTGTTCAAGATTGTTGGCGATGATAATCTTGCCGTTTGTATCTATTGAGGTTCTTGCGATTTCTTCTCTGGGAAGAAGAGGAATCTGCTTTTCAAGTTCATCACGAACCGCATATGCAAGTTCCTCGCTGTCCGTAACAAGAACGGCGCTTGCAAGCTTATCGTGTTCAGCCTGTGAAAGAAGGTCTGCCGCAACAAATGCGGGATTGCAGGTGCCGTCTGCAAGAACAAGAATTTCGCTCGGGCCTGCTATCATATCGATATCAACAAGACCGTAAAGCATCCTCTTTGCCGTTGCAACAAAAACGTTGCCGGGGCCTACAACTTTGTCTGCCTTGGGTACGCTTTCCGTACCGTATGCGAGAGCGGCAACAGCCTGAGCACCGCCTGTTTTGATTATTGTGTCAACTCCCGCAATCTTTGCCGCACAAAGGATTGCAGAAGGAATATTTCCGCTTTTATCGGGGGGAGTAACCATTATGATTTCGCTTACGCCTGCAATTTTAGCGGGGATGGCGTTCATAAGCACTGTTGAGGGATAACTTGCCGTACCGCCGGGCACATAAATGCCGACCTTTTCAATCGGGGTTATTTTCTGACCGGAAATCGTTCCGTCGCCGTTGTTGATTTCAAAACCCTTGCGAAGCTGTTTTTCGTGGAAATTCCAAATGTTTTTCTTTGCCATTTCAAGGGTTTCAATGAGTGCCTTGTCTTCGTTTTCGTATGCCGCATCAATTTCTTCCTGAGTAACACGGAGGTTTTTGATGTCCGCACCGTCGAACTTAAGGCTGTATTCCTTGAGTGCCTTGTCGCCGTTTTCTCTTACGTTCTTTATGATATCGGCAACAATCGATTCAACGCCGCTTTCAAGCTTTATGTCACGGGTGAGAATTTCGCTTTTTTCGGCATTGTCTATGTTAATAATCTTAATCATTTTTCTAACTCCTTTTTGAGCTTTTCCATAAGAGTATCAATATCGTTACCCTTGAACTTGTAGGAGGATTTGTTTGCAATAAGCCTTGCGCTGATGGGCATAATCTTTTCGTAAACACGAAGGTTGTTTTCTTTGAGTGTTTTTCCCGATTCAACGATATCAACGATAACGTCGGAAAGCCCGAGAAGGGGAGCAATTTCGATTGAACCGTTGAGCTTGATTATTTCGATTTCACGGTTGAGTGAAATATAGTAATTCTTTGCGATGTTGACAAACTTTGTTGCAACTCTTAAAGGACGGTCGAAATCCTCAACATAGTCATTCGGGGCGGCAACACACATATTGCACTTTCCGAGATTGAGGTCAAGAAGCTCATAGATATCAAAGTCGCCTTCTTCGAGAATATCCTTGCCCACAACGCCGATATCCGCCGCACCGTGAGCGATATAAATTGCAACATCCGAGGGCTTTACGAGAAGATAACGCACGCCGTTTGCTTCGTTCTCAAAAACAAGCTTTCTGTTATCGCTGTAAATCTCGCTGCAGTCATAACCGATTGATGCAAAAAGCTCATAAACCTTATCTCCGAGTCTGCCCTTGGGCAAAGCTATATTCAGCATGCGGACACCTCCCTCAATGCACCGTTTTCAAATGAATAAACTGTTTTTGCCTTGTATCCGTCGGGAATTGTATGTTCAACTCTGACGGAAAATCCTTTTTCAACAAAGCTTTCAACAAGCGAAAGAAGAGAAACGCTCTTGTCTGCCGAGTCGAAAAGAATGAGAATATCACTGTCATATTCACGGACTTTTTTATAGTAGAAATTAAGATTGTCGAGATAAACCGCAAAGCCGATTGCCTGAGTGTTTTCTCTGATTTTTCCTGCGAGTTTATCGTATCTTCCGCCCGTAAGAACCGCCGAGGGAGCTTTTTCGACATAACCCTGGAAGATGATTCCGTTATAGTATTCCGTGTTGTTAAGAACGGAAAGGTCAATCATAAGCTTGTCCGCAAGGTCGCTCTTTTTGAGAGAGGATGCAATGAATTCAAGCTCTGCACAAGCGTTTTTCATTTCATCGTTGCAGGCAAGACGGCAAAGCTCGGGAAGAACATCCGCAATGTTACCGTTAACGGCGGCGAGAGTTGAAAGGAGCTCTGTCTTTTCTTCGCTTATGCCGCATTTTTCGCAAATTGAGCGAAGGTCATGAATGTTTTTGCCCTTGATGCAGTTAATCATATCCTTCTTAGTGTTTGCACTTATATCGAGCTCTGAAAGAAGAGAGGGGATGAATGCCATGTGCGAAACACAGAGAACAAAATCTTTGTCAATGGTCTTAAGGCTCTTTGCTGCAAGCATGAGAACTTCCGTAACAAGATATTCGTCAATCTTTGCGCCGAGAACCTCAACACCGGTCTGTTTGATTTCTTTATAGTCCATTGAGCTGTCGGTCATTCTGAAAACACTTTCGTTATAGTAAAGC
>JAZSDF010000013.1:0-20738 GCA_045531035.1 Acutalibacteraceae bacterium
GTTTTCACGGAACATATCCTGACATTCAAGGAAGGTTCCGTTTGACCATTTGTGAACAACGGCGACAAGCTCGTTTTCACCATCCTTGAGATATTTTGTTATGTCAAATTCAGCGGTGTTATGAGCACCTTCACTGTAGCCGACGAATTCGCCGTTGATATAAAGGTCAAGGCAGGAAATAACACCAAGGAAGGATATGATATAAACTTTATTTAAATCGCTGATCTTAAAGGTTTTTCTGTAAACACCGACAGGCTGTTCGTTGGGAACATAGGGGGGAACATCATCAAAAGCATAGGGGCAGTTAATGTAAGCGGGGGCTTCATAACCGATTCTCTGCCATGTTGAGGGCACTTTGATTGTGTCAAAAGCCGCTTTTTCGGTATCAAGAACATCAGGCAATTCCTTGTTGCTTTTATAATATTTGAATTGCCAGCTGCCAGAAAGCAAGGTAACGATATCCGAAGACGAGCGTTCCTTTTTGAATGAGGTCTTCTTCAAAGCTTCTTTTGATGAATAGGGGATTGCATAGGCTCTGCCCTCAAGCTTGTTGATTTCAAAAACAGAAAAATCATTAAAATTTGTTTTGTTGATATTGTATTTCATTTTACTGCTTCTCCTTTAAATTTTTTATCATTATTTTTGCAGCTTTATAAATATCACCGCAACCGAGTGTAATTATCAAATCGCCGTTCTGTGCATTATTTACAGCATATTCAGCTACTTCCTCAAAAGTATTGAACCATACGCTGTCAGGGATTTTTTCAGCAAGCTGAGAAGTATAAATGTTATATGTGTTGACTTCTCTTGAACCCATTATTTCCGTCATAATGCATCTGTCCGGTATTTGTAAAACACGGACAAATTCATCGAATAGAATTGATGTTCTTGAATAAGTGAACGGCTGGAAAACCGCCCATACTTTGTTGTAGCCCATTTTCATGGCTGTTTCCAATGTAACTTCAAGTTCTTTGGGATGATGGGCATAGTCATCAGCGATTGTTATTCCGTCGATTTCAGCGAGAATTTCAAATCGTCTGCCTGCACCGTGAAAATCGGCAATGCCCTTTACGCATTGTTCAAAACTTACTCCGGATTCCATTGCGGAAGCTATAACCGCAAGAGCATTATATACATGATGTTTACCGGGTATTCCCAGAATTACTTTGCCGAGATTTTCACCGTATCTTATCAAATCAAACGAGGCAAATTCATTATTCAGTTCAACATTTACAGCTCTGTAAATGTTACCGTCGTCAAGTCCGAAAGTAATAACGGGTTTGTGACAGATTTCAACGGCAGGAACAACTGTATCAACAGTATTTAAATCATCACCGTTATAAATAATCATTTTTGTTGCCATTGAGGCAAATTTCGTGAAAGATTTTTTGAGATTATCAAATGTTTTGAAGTAGTCGAGATGATCTTCGTCAACATTCAGAATAACGGCAATATCAGGTGATAAATCAAGAAAAGTGTCAACAAATTCACAAGCTTCGCAAACCATATGTTCGCTGTGACCTACCATACCGTTCGAGCCGGTCAGGGGAAGCTTACCGCCGATTACAGCCGTAGGGTCAAAATCTGCTTCAATAAGGACCTGAGTAAGCATTGAACAAGCTGTTGTTTTTCCATGTGTACCGCTTATGCAGATACTGTTGGGATAAATCCTTGTTATTGCGCCCAAAAGTTTGCTTCTTTCAAAAGTAGGTATTCCGGAAGACTTTGCAGCAACAAGTTCAGGATTATCGGGAAGAAGCGCAGCAGTGTAAACTATCATTTCCGCACCGTCAATATTTTCTGCATTTTGACCGAGGGTCACAGGTATACCCATTGAACGGATTCTCGCAAGGGTGTCTGTTTCATTATTATCAGAACCGCTGAGAAGATACCCTTCCTTATGGAGAATTTCAGCAAGAGGACACATTCCCGAACCGCCGATGCCGATAAAATGAATACGCTTAACCTTTTTTAACAATGTATCTATTTCAAACATATTTTTCTCCTTTGCTTTATTCTGTTTTATTATAATACATATTTATAAAAAAATAAAGAAAAAATTGAAAGTTTGTATCAGTTTTTTTAACAGCTTAAATGATGTCACATAAAATAATAGTATCAAAGCGCTGGGAGGTGCAAATATGAAAAAAATTGATAATATTTTAATTATCGGCGGTGACAGCCGACAGCATTATATTGCTGAATTTTTGGATAAATACGGACTAAATATTTCTTTATACGGTATAAATGACAAATCAAAACCGTCTGAAAAAAATTTAAAAAACGCCTTAACTGTTGCCGATGCCGTTATACTACCTCTTCCTGTCACGAAGGATGGAAAATATATCGTATCGTCTGTTCCGATAAAAGAATCGCTTGATGATATTATAGCATTAATAAAAGATGATTGTATTATTTTTGCAGGAATGGTTAACCGAAGTCTTGAAGCAAAGTTTAATAAAAGGAATTTAAAATATTATGATTATTTCAAAAGAGAAGATGTAACAATTAAAAACACGGTTCCGACTGTACAGGGTATTCTCAAAGCAATAATTGATAATGTTGACTATACAATACATTCGAGCAAATGTGCAGTTTTCGGATATGGAAGAGTTGGTAAAATTACAGCCGATATTTTAAAATCAATCGGCGCAGATGTAACTGTATGTGCGAGAAAAAAATCCGATTTATCGGCTGCTTATACAAAAAAGATAAACAATTGTCTGATAAATGATTTTCCGAAAATCTCAAATGAATTTGATATAGTGATTAATACAGTTCCGTCAATTGTAATTGACAGAATAATTCTTGAAAATTTAAAAAAGGATTGTTTGATTATTGATGTTGCTTCTGCACCTTACGGTACTGATTTTGCAACGGCATATGAATTAGGAATTAATGCAATACAATGTCCTTCGCTTCCCGGAAAAGTAGCTCCCAAAACAGCCGGAATTATAATCGGAGAAGCGATTATAAATATATTAAAGGAGGAAAATCTATGGAAGGAATAACCGTTGGTTTTGCTCTTTGCGGTTCATTTTGTACATTTAAAAAAGCAATTACAGAATTAAAAAAATTAACAGAATCGGATTTTAATGTGATTCCAATTATGTCTTATAACGCATTTTCAACAGATACAAGATTCGGAAAAGCCTCTGATTTTATTAATGAAATTGAAAATATATGTAACAACAAAATAATAGCGACAATAAAAGATGCAGAGCCTATAGGACCAAAAAAAATGCTTGATATTCTTGTGATTGAACCGTGTACGGGTAATACACTTGCAAAACTTGCAAACGGAATAACGGATACACCTGTAACTCTTGCTGCAAAAGCACATCTTCGCAATGAAAGACCACTTGTTATTGCCGTATCAACCAACGATGCTCTTTCGGGTGCAGCCAAAAATATCGGACAGCTGATGAATTATAAAAATATATTTTTTGTTCCGATGTGTCAGGATGATCCGACCAACAAACCCCGATCGGTTGTTGCCGATTTCACAAAAACTATTGATACAATTGAGCTTGCCATGAATAAAATTCAGATTCAGCCAATCTATATTTAAATTAAAAACCAACCTCGGAATCGGGGTTGGTTTTTGAACGATATTATAATTCTGTTTCAGAAGTAAGTTTTATATCTCTCGATGACGAACAAGCATGAATTTTAAATAATCCGGGTTCAACTACCCATTCATAATCCTGATTGAGAAGCTTGAAAGCATCAAAACCAAGAGAAAAACTTACTGTTTTGGTCTCTCCGGGGTTAAGAGTAATTCTTTTGAAATCTTTTAAAAGCATTACAGGAGTAACAACAGAACTTTCACAGTCTTCAACATAAATCTGGACAACCTCATCGCCGATAAGATTTCCTGTGTTTTTTACATTTAAGGTTACATTGATATCATATTTGTCTGTTTTATCAATTTTCAAATCCGAATATTCAAATGATGTATAACTCATACCAAATCCGAACGGGTATAAAGCATCCCCTTTGCCTTCATAGTATTCATTGCTTGCACCGGGTAACATTGAATAATAGCAGGGAATCATTGTTGAATTGCGGGGGAGAGAGAAGGGAAGTTTTCCGCCGGGATTGATTTTGCCAAGAATAGCATCACAAACAGCCTGTGAACCGAATTCACCGCCAAACCAGCATGAAATTATTGCATCGCAGATTTCACTTTCCTCTTTGATTGCAAGCGGTTTTCCGTGGAGCATTACAAAAACAATAGGTTTATCCGTTTTTGAAAGTTTCTTTATTAATTCTGATTGTTTGCCACAAAGAGACAGCTCACATCTGTCTCTGCCTTCACCGCTTGATATTGTATCATCACCGCCGCAGAAGATTATCAAATCGCTGTCTTTTGCGATTTTGATTGCTTCTTCAATGTTTTCGTTCTGTTTTTCAGCAATAATTCCCTGAAGATGATGCTGGTCCGAAAGAGCAAAATTAAAATCACCGTCGCTGATTCCGCATCCGTCACATTGTGTAATAACAGCCTCGGGAAGTTCACATTTAAGAACATCATAGATGGTTTTAAGTTTTCTGCCTACGGGTTTTGATGAATATCCGCCGAGTCTAGTTTTGTCGGATGAAGGACCGATTAAAGCTATTTTTTTGTATTTTTCATTTGAAAGAGGAAGAATACCGTTGTTTTTAAGAAGAATAACTGATTTCTGAGCTATTTCAAGAGATTTATCAAGATGTTCTTTTTTATTGATAATATTCTTGTATTCTTCTTCGTCTGTGTACGGATTTTCAAATAATCCGAGTTTGAACTTTAGTTTTAAAACACGGCGGCAGGATTCATTGATGTTTTCTTCATCAAGTCTGCCTTCATTTACAAGCTCTTCAAGTGAATCAATCCAAAGCTTGTTTGAATATTCATCTCCGCCTTGACAGTCAAGACCATTTTTCTTAGAAAGATAAATGCCTTCCTTTTCGTTCTTTGCCATTCTGTGAAGATAATGAACTCTGCGAAGTCCTCCCCAGTCGGAACGACAAATTCCTTCAAGACCGAATCTTTCTTTGAGTACTTCCTTGAGATAATATTTTGATGTCATCATAAGGTCGCCGTCAATTGAGTTGTAACTTACCATAACATCATATGCGCCGCCATCTTTAATTGCGGCTTCAAAAACAGGAAGATAACAGCTTTCGATTTCTCTTACGCCTGCTCTTGCAGTTCCGCAGTTAACACCTGCTTCGGGAATTCCGTGAACACAGTAGTGCTTTGGTTCGGATATAACGGTATCTTTTGCTGATATATCGCCGTTCTGATGACCTTTAACAATTTGAACAGCCATTTTGGTTGAAAGACATGTGTCCTCTCCGAACGTTTCTTCTGTTCTTCCCCAACGCGGGTCACGTGCAACGTCAAGATTGGGTGAAAGGACCTCGTGAATACCGAGTGACCTTGCTTCTGTAGCAATTATTCTTCCTGCCTCATAAGCATATCGGGGTTCAAATGTTGCAGCCCATGCAGTAGGAATAGGAAGAATTGTTCCTCTTGTGCCGCATATACCGTGAAGAGCTTCACCTGTAAATATAACGGGAATACCAAGTCTTGAATTTTCAATAAAGAATTTCTGAACCTTGTTCATAATTGCAGGTACGGAATAGTTATCATGTACATAACCGAGACCGTCGGGAAAATCTTTTTTCATATTTTCCCAATAATAATCGGATGATGCTTTAACAGAACAGTTATCAGCATCTTCTCTTTCGGTGCAATAATTGCTGCCGAATTTCATGTCAAGCTGTGCAATTTTTTCACGCAGAGTCATTCTTGAAAGCAGATCCTCTGTTCTTTCCTCGGGAGAAAGTGAAGCATCTTTATATTTGATGTAATCTGACATTTTATAACCTCGTAAGTTTTTGGTTGATTATACCATATCATTTCTTTAAGTGCAATGTCTGAATTAACATATAAAAAATTTTTTCATAATATGTATCGAAGTTAATTTTTGAAGGTGATTTTATTCTTGTTGTATATATTACTGCTTTAGCTGTCGGCGGAGCAACAGTTATAGGTGGATTATTTGGCTTTTTACTTGAAAAATTTACAGAAAAACACAGCAAAATAATATTATCATTTGCGGCGGGAGTTATGCTTTCAACATCGGTATTTAATCTGATTTTTCCATCCGTAAATAATTGCAATTTATTATCCTTGTTTTTTTCATTATCAGGAATTTTTGCGGGTGCTCTATGTGTAAGTCTTCTTGAAATAATAGTTAAAAAATCAACAGTTCTTTTGGATTACAGAAATAGTAAAACTAATGATAAAGATAAAATAAGCAAAATACTTTTGTTTGTTTCCGCAATAGCAATTCATAATTTTCCTGAAGGAATAGCTGCAGGGGTTGGTTTCGGGACGGGAAACACAGCAGATGCATTGATAGTAGCGGGAAGTATAGCACTTCAAAATATTCCAGAAGGAATGGTTGTTATTGCTCCGATGCTTTCAGTCGGAATAAGCCGTTCAAAAACTTTCCTGATTGCAGTTATAACAGCAATTTCAGAAATTGCAGGAACTTTATTCGGATTTTTTGCAGTAACAGTTTCAAGAGAAATTCTTCCCTTTGCACTATCATTTGCCGGAGGAACAATGCTTTATGTTATATGCAGCGACATGATTCCGGAATCACAGAATATAACAAATAAAAACAGTGTTTCTTATGCGTTGATTTTTGGATTTTGTTTAATGGTTTTAATTGATAATATAATTAATTAAGTAGTTTTTTTCTGAGTTTTTCAATAACCTTTTTCTCAATTCTGCTTACATATGAGCGTGAAATATTGAGTTTTTCTGCAATTTGAATTTGTGTATATTCTTTTGTTCCGTATAATCCGTATCTCATAATAATAATTGTTTTTTCTCTTTCATTTTCAAGTTCTTCAATGAATTGATAAAGCTTATTTATTAACAGTTGTTCGTCAATTTTTTCAGCTGTATCATCAGATGTATATATAATATCCATCAGCGTCAAAGGATTACCTTCGCTGTCTGCATCAATCGGTTCATTAATTGAAATGTCCTGCGATGTTTTTTTCTTACTTCTGAAATACATCAGTATTTCATTTTCAATGCATTTTGATGCATAAGTTGCAAGTTTTATTCCTTTTGATTCATCAAATGAATTAACGCCTTTTATTAAACCGATTGTTCCGATTGATATCAAATCGTCCTGTTCTTCGTTGTTTGAGGAGTATTTTTTTACAATATGAGCAACCAGTCTGAGGTTGTGTTCAATTATTTTGTTTTTTGCAGCAATGTTCCCGTTTTTGAATTCACAAAGATATTTTTTTTCATCCTCAGCAGACAATGAAGGCGGAAATGAACCTGTATTTTTTAAATGCAGAGCAAAAAATATGTATCCTTTTGTCAAAATATCAGCAATTAGATTCAGCATATCAACACCTCTCTTTGTAATATTATGTATTTGACTCATTTTTCATACACAAATATCTTGCATAATATTATAAAAAGTTATATAATATAAAAAAATAATGAGGTGTATGTAATGGGTAAAATCAAACTCGGAGCTCAACTTTATACTCTTAGAGATTATATTAAAACCTATGAAAATTGTGAAACAACATTCAAATTTCTTAATGACATAGGGATTAATGTTATTCAGATTTCAGGTATCGGACCAATTCCCGCAGATAAGATTGCATACCTCACTGAAAAGTATAATATGGATGTTTGCGTTACTCATACTTCTTTTGACAGAATGATTACCGATCTTGAAACCGTTATGGAAGAGCATAAAATGCTTGGATGCGATACTCTCGGTATTGGCGGTATGCCTGAGATTTACAGAAAAGACAGCGATGGTATAAAAGAATTTATCAAAATCACATCTGAAATCGGAAAAAAGATGCATGCTAACGGTTTACAGTTTGCATATCATAATCATGCTTTTGAATTTTCGAAGCTTGATAACGGCAGACGAATATTTGATATGCTTATTGAAGATACAAAACCCGAAGAATTCAGCTTTATCGGTGATACTTATTGGTTCCAGTTCGGCGGAGTTAATCCTTGTGAATATATTGAAAAAATTGCCGGAAGAATGAAGGTTTGCCATTTCAAGGATTACGGTATAACCGACCATACACCCAAATTTGTTGAAATTGGAACCGGAAATCTTAATCTTGACGCCATTTACAACACGTGTGTAAATTCTGGAGTTGAATATATCGTCATTGAGCAGGATATATGCGAAATTGACCCAAGAGAATCAATGGCAATCAGCTACAAGAATCTTGTCGATATCGCAAAAAGGAATGAACAATAAATGACTCAACAGCCTCTTACAATAACCATCCTCACCGATACCCACTATTATTGCAAAGATAACGGAACAAGCGGAAAGGCTTATGATATTGCAAATTCAAAAAGTCAGAAGCTTCTCGCAGACAGTCCCGAGGTTCTCGAATCGGCTTTTACTCAGATTGCCGAAGACAATGACAGTAAAATTGTAATTATCAGCGGTGATTTAACAAACAACGGAGAATTAAATGCTCATGCCGAGTTTATTGATATGCTTCGTAAATTAAAAATTATGGGTAAGAAGGTTTATGTTATTACAGCAACTCACGATTTCCGCCAAAATGAGGTTGCTGATTTGTATGTTGGAGATGAAAAACTTCAGACCAGGGCTGCTTCAAGAGAAATGCTTTTTGATATGTACCGTGAATTCGGTCCGGACGATGCGATATCCGTTCACCGTCAAAGCATGTCATATGTTGTTCAGCTTTGTGACGGTTACAGATTATTTGCATTAAATGACGACAGCAATTTAAACGGGAAGAGCGGCTTTTCGGATGAATGTTTTGAATGGATAACCGATAGAGTTAAAGAGGCAAGAAAAGATAATCAATTTATAATTGCTATGACCCATCATCCTTTAATTGCACCTTCTCCCATTTATGAAATAATCGGAAGAGGGGACATGCTTGGCGATTATAAAAAACGCATTGAACAGCTTGCGGATTTAGGTATTCAATTTATTTTTACCGGTCATACTCATATTCCGGATACTTCAGTTTTTCAGAGTGAAAAAGGAAATGTCATTTATGATATTTGTACAGGTTCACCGATCGGTTATCCCGGTACAATGCGAAAAGTTAATTTTCAGCCTGAAAGAAATAATGTTTCAGTTAAAACTGTATTTGTTGAAACTCCTGAATATTTTACAAAGCAAGGGAAAACTCTTCGCGAAGTGCTTGAGAATCAGCTTATTGGCGTTATTAAGGGTATGATTAAAACAGCGGGCGAAGATATTGAAAAGCTTGCAGATATGGTTACCGCAATAAGTATCAAACCTAATGTTATTTATAAATTTGGCTGGATTATTAAACCTGTTTTTAAATTTATAAATTCACTTAAAGTCGGAACTGTTGCGAAATGGACAAAAAAAGAAACAGGGCTTAAACCTTCGGATTATAAATCGGTTAAGGATAAAAAGGTTGTTGATATTATTTCTGAGCTCGTTTTAAGCCTTTTTGGCGGAGAGAGCAACTATCCTCCCGATACTCCGATTTATAAAATTGTAATTGGATTTTTAAATATTATCGATAATATTCTCGGAATACTTCAGATTGATTTGAAGAAAATAACAAAGGTTTCATCATCTGTTGCTGAATTGGTTGAACCGATTTTATATAATTATAAAATAAATTCTTACGATTCAGAATTAAAAATCTACCCGTTTTTAGACTCGTGTAATAAGAACTATGATAAGGTTGAATTTGACCGTATGCCTTGCACAGTAAAAAAGAGCAAAAAAGGCTTGCCGATATTATTATCAATTGTTGCAATTATAATTCTTTTTCTTCCGGTGTGGCTCGCTTTGATTCTTGTCGGTTTTATTTCCAATCAAATAAAATATAAAGATAAATTTTAATTTGAAATATCAAGGTGATAATATGATACCTCCAAAAATTGATATATGCATTGAGGGTTATAATATTGATCAAACGGATTTTTATATTTCTCATATGATCGATAAATATAATTCGCTTAATGAGCTTTATAAAAAGTCTTGTGAACATATTGTTTTTCTTGAAAAAGAGTGTAAGGACGGATTTATATCTTCATTAACTGAATTAGAAATGCGAATAATTGATAAAATTAGTTCTTTAGAGAAAAGGCTTTCGGATATTGAAAAAAACATTGTAAATTCTGGTTTTACATTTGAAAATAATAATTCGGAAATCATAAAAAATAAAGATGACTTTATTAATCGCGAAAGCATTTTTAATGCTCAGCTTTCTGATTTTCATTCTGAACTTGAGGATATTAAATCCTTATTTACAAAATAAATACAAAATATTAAATTTAATGTGTTATAATTCTTCTGTAATTCGGTAAAGGAGGTAGAAAATATGAATCAGTCATCTCCGAAAAAAAATCGCAAAAAGAGTAAAAGCAGGGAACTGAAGAAACCCTTACTTGTTTTTTACGGTATTTTGACAACTGTTGCCTTAACCGGTTTAATAGTTGTTTCATATGTTTTGTTCAATTCCATTTCAACTATAAACGGTGATCTGATTGTTAATCTTGATGAGTATAAAGAGAATCAGAACCAGACATCATTTATTTATGCGTATGATAAAGATGGAAACACAGTTGAAATTGCAAGATTGCACGGCGAAGAAGACCGTGTTTGGGTTGACCTTGATGATATGTCCCCTTATATGGCAGAGGCCTTTATTGCTCTTGAGGACAACCGTTTTGAAAGCCATCGAGGCGTTGACTGGATAAGAACAATAGGTGTTATTGTTGTGCCTCAAAATCTAGGTCAGGGCGGTTCTACACTTACTCAGCAGCTCATTAAAAACCTTACAAATCAGAAAGACACAACAGTTGTCCGAAAATTCAATGAAATTCTTACAGCGTTGAATCTCGAAAAAAATTATGATAAAGATGTTATCATGGAAGCCTATCTTAACACCGCCTATTTCGGAAGCGGATGCTACGGCGTTAAGACTGCAAGCGAAAAATATTTCGGCAAAGATATAAGCGAATTAAATGCTGCCGAGTGTGCCGTTATTGCGTCAATTACACAGAAGCCAACGGCATATAACCCTCTTCTGCATCCGGAAGATAACAGAGTGCGCCAGGAATACTGCCTTGAAATGATGTGGAAGAAAACAGGTGTACTCACCGAAGAAGAATACAATGACGCTATAAACTACGAGCTTATTTTCACAAACAGTGATAAATATGTTCCGGATGAAAGCAAAGAGCAGATTGATATTAATAAAGAAGAAACAAACCACAGTTTCTATGTCGATTATGTAAGACAGTGCGTTCAGCGTGATCTCATGGAAGAATATGGGTATTCTAAACAGCAGGCTGCCGACCAGATTCTTTATGGCGGACTTAAGATTTATGCCGCTGTTGATTTGGAAGTTCAGAAGGTTCTTGAAGATGTATATGTTAACAGAAAGAATTTCCCAAATATAAAAAACAAAGACGGCGATAAGGTTCAGTCTGCCATGACTATTATGGATTACAGCGGCAGAATTGTCGGAATTGTCGGTGCTGCCGATGAAAAGAAAGGTCCTCTTTGTCTTAACAGAGCAGCAAATTCATACAGACAGCCCGGTTCAACAATCAAGCCTCTTGCAACTTATGCGCCTGCAATTGAGCTTAATCTGATTAATTATTCTTCAAAAATTTTGGACTATGCAATTCCTGTAAAGGGTAAACTCTGGCCTCATAATGTTAACGGTACGCTTGGTTCAAAAGAAGAAGTAACAGTTGAATATGCTATTCAGCAATCTCACAATACGGTTCCTACCAGAATTATCAACTATGACCTTGGTATTGACACTTCTTTTGTATTTTTAAGAGACAGATTTCATATTTCAAAGCTTGATGAAGTAAACGACCGTTCACTTTCACCTCTTGCCACGGGTGCTTTGACAAACGGAACAACAACCGTTGAAATGGCAGCTGCTTATGCAACCTTCGGTAACGGCGGATTATATTATGAACCATATTCATATTATAAAGTAACAAACAGTCAGGGAACTCAGATTCTTCTCAGCAACGAAGAACCTATCGGACAGCAGGTCATTTCACCAGAAACATCTGATATTGTTTGTGAGCTTCTTCAATCTGTAAGTACAAGCAAATTCGGCGAAGCTCCTAATGTCAGAAAGTTCCAGATAATGGCTAAGACCGGTACTACAAGTAAGCAGAATGACCGTTGGTTCTGTGCAGGTACTCCCTATTATGTTGCAGCTGTATGGTTTGGATTTGATCAACAGGAAACACTTGAAACTTCAGGAAATCCCGGCGGCAAAATTTTTATGACAGTTTTTGATCCAATTCATAAAGGTCTTCCTGCAAAAGAGTTTCCGAAGAGCAAAGGAACAATTCAAAAGAGCTATTGCACCGTTACCGGTAAACTTGCAGGTTCAAACTGCAGTTCTACAAAGAAGGGCTGGTATAAAATTACCGCTTTACCTTCTGTTTGCACATCTTGCGTTTATTCACCTGTAGAAGATGTGTCAAGTGTTATTGGTTCAGTCGGTGAGGTTGTTGACAATGTTGCCAATGGTCTTAATAATGCATTGAACGAAATTCTTAATGACAGATAAAATTTCAGCGGGGTTTGTTTCTGCAAACTCCGCAAATTTTAAATATTAAGGGATGGTATTTTGATAATAATGGCAATTGATTACGGTGATGTCAGAACAGGAGTCGCTGTATGTGATAAAATGGAAATGCTGGCTTCTCCCGTTTGTGTTATTGAACAAAGAAATGCTGATTTATTGATTGAGAAAATCTGTTCTATTGCAAATGATTACAAACCCGAATTGATTGTAGTCGGTCTTCCTAAGAACATGGATTCATCAGAAGGGGAGAGGGCAGAAAAATGCAAAGCATTTGCTGACAAGCTTTCTTTGAATTCCGGAATTGAAACGGTTATGCGTGACGAAAGACTTTCGACTGTTGTTGCACATAATGTTTTAAATACAACAAATACAAGAGGTAAAAAGAGAAAAGCAGTTGTTGATCAGGTTGCTGCTGTAATGATTCTTCAGGATTACATAGATTTCAGAAAAAATAACAGATAATATGAAATATAGTGTTTTCTTTTGCATATCATTTAACAATATGAATTGCGGAGGAAACATCAATGAAAATAATTGCTCCTAAATATATTAAAGTCAGGCTTATTCTTTTTATTGCGTTATTTTCCATTCTTGGATGTGTTTTGGGAGGAACGGCGCTTTACAATTTGTTTTCTGTATCTGATGTTTCTTCTGAAATTAACAAATACACAACAGTGATTATAGATGCTGGGCATGGCGGACCGGACGGCGGAACGAGCTCTGATGACGGAACTCTCGAAAAAGATATTAATCTTCAAATCGCTCTCAAGCTCAATGATATACTGCGTTCTATGGGTATTGAGACTGTTATGATAAGGACAGAAGATATTTCTGTTCATGATGATACGGCAAAAACTATAAGAGAAAAGAAAATATCTGATATAAAAAACAGATTGTCTGTTATGAACGAAACAGAGAACTCTGTTTTTGTCAGTATACATCAGAATCATTATTTTCAGTCAAAATATGACGGAACACAAGTATTTTATTCTAAAAATAACCCCGATTCTTCTTCGCTTGCAGATTCTGTAAGACATTCGGTAATAACCGTTTTACAACCTGATAACTCCAGAGAAACAAAGATTAGCGGTTCGGAAATTTACTTACTTCATCACGCTGTAATTCCGGCTGTTATGGTCGAATGTGGTTTTCTTTCAAATCCAGAAGAAACTAAAAAATTGAAAGATGATAATTATCAGCGTAAGCTTGCTTTTCTTATTGCGCTTGGTATAATGGATTTTATAAACAAAACGGAGGCTGTTTGAAATGGCTTTAAAGACAAAATCATTATATATATGCAATGAATGTGGACACGAAAGTGCAAAATGGTACGGCTGTTGTCCGGGTTGCGGTGAATGGAATACAATGGAAGAAGAAACAAGAACACCTCAGCAACAGAAGTCTGTCAAGACGTCATCAAAAGGTTTGACTGCACAGACAATTAAAGAAATAAGTGCTGACGACGAAATCAGATTTAAAACAGGTATGGCGGAGCTTGACCGTGTTCTCGGAGGCGGAATTGTAAAAGGTTCACTCGTACTTTTAAGTGGTGATCCGGGTATCGGTAAATCAACAATCCTTTTGCAGATTTGTGAGTTTCTCGGAAAGAATCTTCGAATTCTTTATGTTTCCGGTGAAGAATCAGCAAGACAAATCAAGCTTCGCGCAAACAGACTTGGTGTTTCAACCGAAAATCTTCTTTTGATGTGCCATACCGATGTTGAAGGTATTATTGAATTTATAAAATCAGAAAAACCTGATCTTGTAATTGTCGATTCTATTCAGACTATGTGCGTTTCCGAAATCAGTTCGTCACCCGGAAGTGTAACTCAGGTCAGAGAATCAACTAATCTTTATATGCATTGCGCAAAAGGGCTTGGTATTCCAACAATACTTGTCGGACATGTCAATAAGGACGGAAATATCGCCGGTCCCAAGGTGCTTGAACATATAGTTGACTGCGTTTTATATTTTGAAGGGGAAAGACATCTATCTTACAGAATTTTAAGAGCAGTTAAAAACAGATATGGCTCAACAAATGAAATCGGCGTATTTGAAATGCTTGATAAAGGACTTATTGAAGTTATCAATCCTTCATTAATGCTTATTTCCGGTAAACCTAAAAATACGGCAGGAACCTGTATTGCTTGTGTAATGGAAGGAAGCAGACCGATTCTTGCTGAAGTTCAAGGGCTTGTTGCCTCTTCGAACTACGGTAACGCAAGACGGATGGCAACAGGATTTGATTATAACAGAATGTCTATGCTTCTTGCTGTCCTTGAGAAACGTTCGGGATATTTTTTCAGCAATTGTGACGCTTATATCAACGTTGTAGGCGGATTGCGTCTTGATGAACCTGCAACAGACCTTTCCGTTGCACTTGCGTTGATTTCAAGTCTTAAAGACATTCCAGTCAGAGATGATACTCTTGCAATCGGAGAAATTGGTCTTGGCGGTGAACTCAGGGCTGTTTCTTTCTGCGAACAAAGAGTTAAAGAAGCCGAAAGACTGGGTTTTGCAAGATGTATCATTCCTAATCACAACTTAAAAACATTTTCAGACGGATTTAAAGGAAATATTGAAATAGTTGGTGCAAGAAATGTAAATGAAGCGTTTAACGCATCTGTTTGATTGGAATATGAAATATGTTAAAAAACCTAATTTGCCTGAAGGTAAGGTATCTCATGTTGTTATAAGCAATTCAGCAGGGGAGTCAATAAAAAGATTAAACAATATAGGAATATCAACATTCATAATTCCTGATAATCCTTTATTGCCTGAACCTGTAAAATCTCATGCAGATTTACAGATTCTTCACATGGGAAATAATGTCATTTTCTGTCGAAACGAACATTTGTGCATAGGGGAGCTTGAAAAGAAATTTAATATAATTAATATCAGAGAATGTTCGGGAGATAAATATCCAAATGATGTAAGATTAAATTGTACTGTTATCGGAAATAAAATAATATGCAATGAGAAAACAATTTCAAAGGATGTTCTTGAATATGCATATAATAATAATTACATTATAATTAATGTCAAACAAGGATATTCTAAATGCTCAGTCTGTGTTATTAATGATAATACAATTATTACTGACGACAAATCTATCTTTACAGCCGCTGGAAAATTTTTGAACGATGCAGAGTTAATCTCAAAAGGCTCCATTGTCTTGAATGGATATAATTATGGATTTATAGGAGGATGCTGTGGTAAGATTGATAAGAACGTAATTGCATTTAACGGTAGACTTGACAGTCATAATGATTGCAAAAGAATAATAGATATAATGCAAAGAAATAATATAGATTGTATTGAACTTATAAATGACAGACTTAATGATATCGGCGGTATACTGCCTTTAATTGAATTCTGATATAATCGTTATTTATTTAAACTCTCCCCTAACTTATACAAAACTTTTATTTTGTGTAATTATATTGATTTTTTTATAAGGGTATGTTATAATTGTATTGTAACATACCCTTTTCTTTTTTTGGAGGAAAAATTATGCGTCAGGAAGAATTAGTAACCCTTCCCAATCTTGTCAGACTTTATCTGAACTATCTTTCGGGAATTAAAGGCAAATCAGAACTCACCGTTCTTGAATATGCGTCCGATTTAAGATTATTTTTCAGATTTATTGCACGAAGTAAAAACCTTTGCGATAAATCTGTACCGCTTGATGAGATAAATATTTCCCTCATGGATGATGAAACTATTTGCAGTGTTACTCTTGATGATGCATACAGGTTCCTCGCCTACTGTCGCAAAGAAAGAAATAATAATAATAATTCAAGAGCCAGAAAAGTTACTTCAATCAAGCGTTTTTACCGTCATTTGGAAATTAATGGTAACATTACCGTTAATAAAATGGCGTTTCTCGAATCGCCGCAAAAGAAAAAATCCTTGCCTAAATATCTTACACTTGAAGAAAGCATACAAATCTTGAATAATGTTGATGGAAAAAACAAAGAAAGAGATTACTGCATTTTAACTCTTTTTTTAAACTGTGGACTCCGTTTATCTGAACTTGTCGGAATAAATATTTCTCATATTAAAGATGATGCCACGCTTGTTGTTCTCGGTAAAGGAAATAAAGAAAGAACAATTTATCTTAACAAAGCTTGTCTTGATGCAATATCCGCTTATATGACAGTCAGACCCAAAGACGGTGTTGTTGACCGCGATGCATTATTCTTAAGCAATCAGAAAAAAAGAATAAGCAGAATAACAGTTCAGAAAATGGTTGAATCGAATCTTGATAAGAACGGATTATCCGGAAGAGGACTTTCAACCCATAAACTTCGTCATACTGCCGCAACACTTATGTATCAGCATGGCGGTGTTGATCCGTTACAGCTTAAAGAAATACTCGGACATGAGAATCTCTCTACAACTGAAATTTATACTCACATACATGATGAACAGCTTAAAACTGCAATAGATTCTAATCCGTTAAATAATATATCAGAACTCAAAAAACCTTAAAAATATAAATGAAAAGACTGCATCAATAATTGATGAACCAAAACATATACAAGCAAATATCATTTGTCCGAAAAGAAATATTTTTGTTTCACTTTTTTCAAACTGACCCTTTCCGTTAATTGCTTTTAAATAAGCATTTTTAGAATAATCACACCCCTTATTGCATGCCGAAATTAACGAAAACATTGAAACAATTAAACCGGGAAATAATGTCAGAAAGCAATATCCGAATCCGTTAATTCTATAGGTTGTATATAAATATCCGAATACTGTTCCAATTCCTAAACCTTTCAAAAAAGGTATCCAAAAGATAAATGGATATCCTATTAATGAAAACGAAAGAAAAAGGTTCAGTAAGTAAAAAAACAAATTAGCAATTATCGAATTAAAAAATATGTCTGATATCCCCTGCCCTGACTTTAAAATCATATAAGATTCTGAGTATGATTTGATACTGTCGCTTATTGAATTATTATCATTAAGACAAATTGCTCCGATTATAATTCCTGCTGAAAACATTAACGAAAGAAAATAAATTCTTATGTTTTCGATAAATGATTTTAAAGATTTTCCGTTATATATTTTATAATTTATTTTTGACCTGCTCATTTTATCCTCCGAAAAGTTTTTGTTAAATTATATGTAAGCAAGTCCTGATTTTATGACATAAAAAGACGACTGCGGATACAGTCGTCTTAATTTTATATCTTTTCAACCTTGGCAAAATTTGCCATAATCTTCTTTGTGCCTGAATTTGTGAAAGCTATTTCAAGCAAAGTATCATTTCCCATGGGTTTGGCACTTAAAACAACACCTTCACCATACGCCTTATGTTTTACTGTGTCACCTGAATTGAAAACCGCAGTTGTTTTTGAAGAAGGTGCAGAATGATTAGGTACAGATGTGAAGCCTCTTGAAGATGCCTGAGATCTTGAAGATGAAGGAATTTTATTACCCTCACTTGCAAAAGTTTTGATTGTTTCACCGGTAATATCAAGAAGTGAATCGGGAATTTCACGGATAAATCGTGAAGGCTGATTAAATCTTGTTTGTCCGAACAACATTCTCTGCTTAGCACGTGTAATATAAAGCTTTCTTTTTGCTCTTGTAACAGCTACATAAGCAAGTCTGCGTTCTTCTTCAATCTCTGCATCTCCGCCCATAGAAGACATATCAGACGGAAAAATAGATTCTTCCAAGCCAACAAGAAAAACATTTGGGAATTCAAGTCCTTTTGCGGCGTGAATAGTCATCATAACAACTGTTTCTGCTTCTGCATTATAGTTGTCGATATCAGTCATTAATGCAACTTCCTGCAAGAAATCGTTGAGAGTAGGTTCTTCGTTTTCTCTTGTGAAACGAAGAAGGTTGTTTGAAAGTTCTTCAAGGTTTGCAAGTCTGTCTTCTTTTGTTTCGGGATCAAGGGAAAGGGAAGCAATATATCCGGATTCATTAATAACCTTTTTATAAAGCTCGGATAATTCGAGAAAATCAACGGATTCAATAAATTCTTCCATCATTTTTCCGAACTCAACCATCTTTTTGGCACTTCTGTTAAGTCTAGGAAATTGGTCAGCTGATTTAATGACATCAAAAAGACTGATTCCGAGCCCTTCTGCAATTTCAAGTGCAGATGAAACCGAAGAATCGCCTATCCCCCTCTTGGGAACATTGATTATCCTCTGAAGTCTGACTGTATCATTCGGGTTTGCGATAACACTTAGATATGCAAGTGCATCCTTAATTTCTTTTCTGTCGTAAAATTTATGTCCACCGATAAGACGGTAAGGAATACCCATTCTTACAAATGCTTGTTCAACAAGGTTTGATTGTGAGTTCATTCTGTAAAGAACAGCAAAATCGCTGTATTTTGCGCCGTTTCTGATGCCGTCAAGAACTTTATCGGCAACATAGATACCTTCGTCTCGGTCAGAATATGCTGTATGATAATTTATCAAATCACCTTTGCCGTTATTTGTCCAAAGGTTTTTGCCTTTTCTATTTTCATTATGAGCAATAATCTTATTTGCAGCATCGAGGATATTCTGTGTTGAACGGTAGTTCTGTTCAAGACGAATAACTTTTGCGTTTGAATATTGATGCTCAAAGCTTAATATGTTCTCAATTGTTGCTCCTCGGAATTTATAAATACTCTGGTCATCATCACCGACAACACAGATGTTTTTATATCCTCCGGCAAGCAAAGATGTGAGAAGATACTGTGCGTGGTTGGTATCCTGATATTCATCTACCATTATATATTTAAATTTACGCTGATAGTATTCCAAAACCTCCGGATTATTTTGAAGCAAACGAACAGTGTTAACGATAATATCGTCAAAGTCCATTGCATCGGCATCTTTAAGACGCTTCTGATACATCTCATAGACTGACCCGATGTTTCTCTTTCTGAAATCAACATAGTTTTCTTTTATATATTCCGAAGGAGAAATCAGCATGTCCTTTGCACTGCTTATCGCTGAAAGAACGCTTTTAGGAGTGATAATATTTTCACTTAATCCAAGCTGTTTGATACAATCCTTGATTACACGTTTGCTGTCATCTGTGTCATAAATGGTGAAATTTGAAGAATAACCGATATAATCTGCATTTTTTCTTAAAATACGAACGCAGCTTGAATGAAAAGTGCTTGCCCATATATCGAGTGCTGCTTCGCCGAGCATCTTTTCAAGACGATCTTTGAGCTCGCCTGCAGCTTTATTTGTGAAAGTAATTGCAAGGATTTCCCAAGGCTTTGCAGCATCGACCTGAAGTAAAGGTTGAATATCAAAAGCATCGTCAACAATACCGTCAGCTACAGCGCGCATAAGTGCAAGTTCGCTTTCGTTAGGTTCAAATGTAACCTTGTCGCTGTAATATGCTTTACCGTATTTTATTATGTTGGCAATTCTGTTAACAAGAACGGTTGTTTTACCGCTTCCTGCTCCTGCAAGCACCAAAAGCGGTCCCTCTGTCGAGAGAACCGCTTTCTTTTGCATATCATTGAGATTCTTAAAATCTCTTTCAATTATTTTCTTGCGAAGGGTAAAAAATTCGTTGGAAATCATTTGTAACCTCAGATTGAAATTTCGTGAGCAATTTTATAAAGCTCACTATTAACTGTACGCTCCATATTGAGAGCTTCATAAATATCATAATCAATGATGTGGTCATCTTTCTGAACAACAACTCTGTTACCGATGCCTTCCATAAGAAGCTGAACTGCCTTATAACCCATAATACTTGCGGCAACTCTGTCACGGACTGTGGGTGAACCGCCTCTCTGAACGTGGCCGAGAATAACGGCTCTTGATTCAACACCGCATTCCTTTTCGATTTTTCTGGCAAGTTCTTCAACGCCGCCTATGCCTTCAGCAACCATAACAATGAAATGCTTCTTATCTGTTTTCTGAGTTCTTCTGATTCTTTCGATAACATGCTTTTCGATATCAGACTGGATTTCAGGAATAACAATTGCAGTTGCGCCAACAGCAATACCCGCATTAAGAGTAAGGTCGCCACATCTGTTACCCATAACTTCTACAACAATACAACGGCTATGAGATTCGACTGTATCTCTGACTCTGTCTACC
>JAZSDF010000156.1:0-2294 GCA_045531035.1 Acutalibacteraceae bacterium
AACGCAATCGTTGCGGCAAAAACTCCGAACCTTGACAAGATAATGGCTGAAAATCCCATGACATATATCGGCGCTTCGGGTATGGACGTAGGTCTGCCCGACGGTCAGATGGGTAACAGCGAGGTTGGTCACACCAATATCGGCGCAGGCAGAGTTGTTTATCAGGAACTTACAAGAATCACAAAGTCAATAAGCGACGGCGATTTCTTTGAGAATGAAGCTCTTCTCGGCGCAATCGAAAACTGCAAGAAGAATGATTCCGCACTTCATCTCATGGGTCTTCTTTCCGACGGCGGTGTTCACAGCCACAATACCCACCTTTACGGACTTCTTGAACTTGCAAAGCGCAACGGTCTTGAAAAGGTATTTATCCATTGCCTTATGGACGGACGTGACGTTTCTCCCACATCAGGTAAAGACTTCCTTGCGGAACTTTATAAAAAGTGTGCCGAAATCGGTGTTGGCGAAATTGCTACCGTTGAAGGCAGATACTATGCAATGGACAGAGAAAGAAAGTTCGACAGAGTTGAAAAGACTTATGTTGCAATGACAAAGCTTGAAGGTCCTAAGTTCACCTGCGCTTGCGAAATGGCTGAAAAGTCATATGCGGACGGAATTACCGATGAATTCATCGTTCCCTGCGTAAGTGAAAAGGCTGAAGCTGTAAAGGACGGCGACAGTGTTATTTTCTTTAACTTCCGTCCCGACAGAGCAAGAGAAATCACAAGAGCTTTTGTTGACCCCGAGTTTGACGGCTTTGCAAGAGATAAGAAACTCGACCTTTTCTATGTCTGCATGACTCAGTATGAGGCAGAGATGCCCAATGTTGAGGTTGCTTACAAGCCTCAGAGAATTGATATGCCTATCGGCGAAGTTTTCAGTAAGCAGGGCATGAAGCAGCTCAGAATCGCTGAATTCACAAAGTATGCGCATGTTACATTCTTCCTCAACGGCGGTGAAGAAACCGTTTATGAGGGCGAAGACAGAATTCTTATTGATTCTCCCAATGTTGCAACTTATGATATGCAGCCTGAAATGAGTGCATATATCGTTACAGATACTCTTCTCGAAAAAATCGAAGCTGATATGTATGATGCAATTGTTCTCAACTACGCAAACTGCGATATGGTCGGTCACACAGGTGTGTTTGAAGCTGCTGTTGCTGCGGTTGAAGCTGTTGACACCTGCGTCGGTAAAATCTGCGATGCAGTTTCGGCAAAGGGCGGAGTAATGCTTATTACTGCTGACCACGGTAATGCAGATAAGATGTATGAGCCCGACGGTTCACCCTTCACCGCTCACACAACCAACCCCGTTCCCTTCGTTGTTGTAGGTCATGACTGCGAGCTTAAGGAAGGCGGCAAGCTTTGTGATATCGCTCCCACAATGCTTGATATTATGGGTCTTGAACAGCCCGCACAGATGACGGGCGAATCACTCATTAAATGATTGACATCACGAATGTAGCGTGATATAATAAGAAAAAATAATTTTTCGGAGGATACAGATATGAAAATCAAGACTCTTGAAACAAAGAATCTTTGCGAAAGCGCTAAAAAAGGCGGCTGCGGCGAATGTCAGACATCATGCCAGTCAGCATGCAAGACAAGCTGCGGTGTTGCTAATCAGCAGTGCGAAAACACAAGCAAATAATTTAAATGCCGCCAATGTGGCGGCATTTTTAATAGGTGATACTTATGATACATTGTTATAAACTCGGCGGTCTGAATATTGTTCTCGATATTTTTTCGGGTTCGGTTCATGTTGTTGATGAGGTTGCTTACGACATAATCGAAATGTACGAAACCGAAAGCCGTGAAGAAATCGTTGGAAAAATTCTTGCGAAATATCCCGACCGTGAGGATGTTACAAAGGAAGAAATCGAGGATTGTTTTGAACAGCTTGAACAGCTTCGCAATGCGGGAAAGCTTTTCACTCCCGATACCTTTGAGCCCATGGCGGGCGACCTTAAGAAAAAAACCTCGGGCGTTATCAAGGCACTCTGTCTTCATATTGCCCACACCTGCAATCTCAACTGTTCGTATTGCTTTGCAAGTCAGGGTAATTACCACGGTGACAGAGCTGTTATGAGCTTTGAAGTCGGTAAGCGTGCGCTTGACTTTCTTATTGAAAATTCGGGAAGCCGCAGAAACCTTGAGGTTGACTTCTTCGGCGGTGAACCTCTTATGAACTTTGAGGTTGTGAAACAGCTTGTTGAATATGCTCGCTCCGTTGAAAAAGAAGCAGGCAAGAATTTCCGTTTCACCCTCACAACAAACGGCGTTCTCGTTGAC
>JAZSDF010000076.1:0-2601 GCA_045531035.1 Acutalibacteraceae bacterium
GCATAAACATTTGAAATTACAGGTACAGATAAACTCTTCAGCCATTCGGGTAACCGCTCCGGTGAAAGGCCAAACCAAGTACAGGTAAGCGTCCCCCACAGAACAGTTGAGAGACCGAATAGTCCCACAAGCAAAAACATGGGCGAAATCTGCTGTTTAGCAATAAGCGATTTAATAATCGGGATTGCCGCAATGGCACAAATAAGCAGTCCGTATCCGCCGTCACCGAAAATAATCCCAAAGAATATGAGTATAAAAGCTAAAAACCAACCCGAAATGTCATACTCAAAATATCCGGGAACAGTTCCCAAAAAGTCGGTTAAAGGATAAATCAGACTCACAAATTTATTATTTCTGAGCTTTGTGGGAACACTATCCTCTGTGCTTGGTTCTTCCACAAGAATTCCCCATGCATTTTTTTCTGCTGTCTGTTTTAGCTTATCAAGATTTTCTGCCTCAATATATCCTTTGAAATATGCAACGGTGACGGATTTCTTGCTATCAGGTGATAAAATTTCATCCGACATACCCGTAGTATAAGTCTCAAATTCAATTTCCTTTTCAACATTTTTAATTGCTTGCTTTATACTCTTAATATAACAAGCATGGGATACAATGATTTCATCTATTTCTGCAATACGGTTATATAGATCAGAAATCCTTTGTTTCATTTCGTCAGTAGACATCTGAGGCAAAGCCAAACGATAAACATTTAATGACGAAACAAATTTTTCATTTTCCTCATCATTAGATTTAAACAACATAAATTTAACTGTAGATTTAGTAGTATCAATTCTAACAGTTTTAACATTATCAGAAAGGTTTTCATATTCGTCCTTCGGCATCTCATAAAAGAGTATTTCAATACCTTTTGATTCCAAATCACTTAAAACACTTGGATCAATGTCGCCCCAGCTTTTTAAACGATCCAGTTCTGCATCAAGAGCAACTTTTTCCGCTTGACATCGTTTTTTCTCTTCATCAAGGGAATTAACCTCGGTTGCGATAGTCAATGCATCTGCAGCATTTACATTCTTTTGTTCTGTATTTTTAATCTTTCCGATGGTAAAAATTGCACTTTCAAGTAAAGCCACCTGTTCTTTGAGATTTGCAAGTCGTCCGCCTGTTCCTTCGGTTATCTCAATATGGAGAATACCCAAGCTGCGAAGCTTTTTCAGGGCTTTATCCTTTTCACTTCCTCTTATAATAAGAGACACCTTTTTCATAGGCACTATCATAATGAATACACCTCCGTTTCGGAAGCGGCAACATTGCGAAGAGCTATCTTGCGTTTTGAAATTTTGGAACGCACAACAGCACTAACCTGTTGGTCTGCCATATAAATAGATATTTTTTTAATGTTTTCCTCAGTTTCTGGAATTTTAACCTTTTCAAACAAGTTAACCCTTTGAGATGTGGAAAGAAGCTCTTTCTCCAATAGTCTAACCTGTTCGTCCAACACTTCTGCTTCCAAGTCAAGAGACATTGCTTTTTCCATATGATTTGCAGCTATATCTACCCAAAGAGGAGTTTCATATAAATCGTAATCTCCTCTTTGAAAATCTGCGCCTTCAAATATAGGAATATCAACACCTGCAATATTCCCCATTCCTTTACGAATATTGCTTACAGTTATGATTCCTTCGGGGAAGGCATCCTTTTCGCTAAAAACAGCTATCCATTCTCTAAACCCAAGTTCAAGAATTTCTCTTTCTTTTCTTACTGCTTTTGCTCTTTGGGCAATCGTGCGAATTTCTGCATGGAGTTGTTGTTTTTTCAGTGTCAGAGTAGGCAAATATCTGCGGTACATTTTGAGTGCGTCCTTTTGCACTTTTAATTCATTTTTTGTTAGCTTGATTTTTGCCAAAACCGCATCCCTCCTTACTTCTTAGGCCAAAATTCATCAGTAAGGTCTGATTTTATTCCGGTTTCATCCTTATCAAAGCAATCCGCTAAAATTTCCCAACCCAAATCAAGTGCTTCTTCAAGTGAAAGATTAACAGACAGTGACATCATCTTGCATTCAAACAGTTCACCATATTTAAGCAATTTTTCGTCCCAACGGCTCATAGAGAAGCCCATATTCTTCTTTTCGAGTGTTTCTTTATACGAAGAATATAAGCGAATCATTGCATCCATTAATGCACGATGGTCTTTTCGTGTTTTGCCATTTACATTTTGTTTCAGTCGGGAAAGTGAACCAAAAGGCTCTATGCGGCCGCCTTTAAGGTAATATTGTCCTTCTGTAATATATCCGGTATTGTCGGGAACAGGATGTGTTACATCATCGCCCGGCATTGTGGTAACTGCCAAAACGGTAACTGAACCTGAATCAGCAAAGTCAACCGCTTTTTCATAACGTGCTGCAAGCTGAGAATAAAGGTCTCCGGGATATCCACGATTTGATGGCACCTGTTCTTGAGTAATAGCAATTTCTTTCATTGCATCAGCAAAGTTGGTCATATCGGTAAGAAGCACCAATACATCCTTGTTTTGCAATGCGAATTGTTCTGCTACCGCCAGTACCATATCCGGTATCATCATACATTCTACCGTAGGATCGGAAGCAGTATGAATAAACATTACAGTTTTACTCAAAGC
>JAZSDF010000129.1:0-5481 GCA_045531035.1 Acutalibacteraceae bacterium
GGCATCAGCATGTGAACGACATATTGCCGAGACTCAATGAGAAAAATGTAAAATTCTATCCGACAAAAAAGCTTACGGCAATTAAAGAGAATTCAAATGTTATTGAAGATAAAAAAGGCTGTAAAACAGAAATAGAAACTGATTTTGTTGTGCTTTCTCTCGGCGCAAAGAGTGATAATACGCTTTACAAAGAATTAAGTTCAACAATGAAAAATGTTTACCTTATCGGTGATGCCGATAAGGTTGGCAGGATCGCAGATGCAACGAGAAGTGCATTTGAATGTGTTAAACTGATTAAATAAAAATGAAAATCCCGAAGAATTCTCTGTGCAGAAAATCTTCGGGATTTGTTTTTATTTTTTCTTGCTTTCTTTTTCTTTTGCGCGTTTATCGTTTATGATTTTCATATGTTCTTCGGTTATCAGTTCAACGTTGTTTTCTCTTGCCCAGTCAACACAGCCTTTAAGAACAAGCGGCAGGAAAACACGGGGAACCGCAAGAACTGTTTTGAGTGCTTCATCAGTAAACTTGATTTTATCGTCAGCTCGGTCTGCGGCATAGCGGACCGATTCGAGCGATGCCTGACGCATCTGCAGAAGTTCGGCTCTCATTTTTCTTTTTCTGTGAAACCAGAAGTTCTTACTGTCACGGTAGCCGTAGTCAACAGGAAGGGCAGGGAAGTCCTTTGCCGTTACACCGTTGATAATAGCTTCCTTATACTTCTTTTTCATAAGGATTTTATCAACACGGAGAATAAAATGGGCACCGAATTTGCTTGTAATGCCGTTGAAATCGTGGTAAGGACCTTCATAGCCGTTGAGTTCTCCGGGCATATCCTTGTCTGCACCGTCAAGCTCTCGCATCCATGTACATTCTATAACCTCGATTGCACTGCTCATAACCATCGGGCGGATGTCTTCGGGGTTTTCTTCTTCAATCATACTTTTTTCAAGCCTGAATTTGCACTTTGGCATTTTTTCACTCGGTTTGTCACCCGGCCATGAAAGCTTAACTGCTTCCTTGAATGATTTGGGATTATCGTCAATAAAGTTCAGTGCGCATTTGCCCGTGCGAAGAATGTTCTGTGCCGTATTTGATGAGTTGCGGCAGCAAAGAAGCATTGCATAATAATCCTTACCTGCCACATAATATGGCTGAACAAGAGAATAAGGACCGAGATTTGTTGTTCCGTCCTCACAAAGAGTGCTGATAAGCACCGTAGGCATAGGGAAGAAAAGTGATGTCTGATAAAAATTATCAACAATGCGAAGATTTTCAAAACTGCTCATATGGATACTCCTTTTTATAAATCTACATAAAATTCAAGTGAGATGAGTATTTTTCTTTACAAAATCCTTATAGAAACAGACACATTCGCCTATATTCTTGATTTTTATGTGCTCGTTTGCACTGTGGATTGATGCGTACTGCTTCTTATCAAGGTCAATCGGTGCAAAGCGCAGGATGCAGTCTGCAACCTCAGTGAAACGTCTCGCATCCGTACCTGCGGTGAGAAGAAACGGTGCAACGATAACGTCGGGAAAGTTTTCGTTCATAACCGTTTCAAGCAGTTTATACGGATTGCTTTCAAACGATGACGGCTTGCAGTAATCCCTTTCAATTTCTTCAATTTCGATACCGTGTTTTTTGCCGATTATCTTGATTTTTTCCAATCCTTTCAGCAAATCTTCCTCACGGACACATCGAAGGAACATTGTTGTTTCCGCTTCTTTTGCCCTCATCTGCGGATCATCCTTTGAGCCTGCTGAAACAGTTGTGAAAGCAATGCTTGTTGAAAGCATCGCCTTTGTTTGCGGAATAGCAAGCATGATTTTTTTAATCAGCGGTGAAAACAAATTCAGGTTTCCGAAAAGCATATTAAGGGGGAAAGACATATACGGTGCGTGAGTTTCAAATGTTGCTCTGACTTCGGGATGGAATGTACCTTTGTATATTTTCTTTTTGCTGACTTCGGCAATAAAACGGGAAAGCCTTAATACTGCACTGTCATCGGTGGGATTGAGTCCGCCGTGTCCTTTTGTCGCCAACACAGCTTTACAGCGATAAAGATGCCGGCTTTTTTCGTGAACGGCAACCATTGCACTTTTACTTTTAACTCCGGGAATCATTCCTTCGGTTATTGCACCGCCTTCATCAAGAACAACTTCAAATCTTATGCCGTTTTCTTTGAAAAATTCGGTTGCAAGCACCATACCGTCACCGCAGACCTCTTCGTTGTTCGATGAGCCTATGTAGAGATTGATTCCGTTAAAATCAAAGCCCTCTGCAAGGAGCTCTTCGCAAGCTTGAAGTTCAGCAAAAAGCGGTGTTTTGGTGTCTATTGTTCCTCTGCCGAAAAGCGAGCCGTCTTTTTCTGCAGCACAAAAAGGGTTGGTTTCCCATTTTTCGTCGCCGTCTACAACATCATGATGTGACATAAGCATAATGTTCTTTTTTGCGTTTCTGCCTTTTATTATATAAACAAAGCATCCGTTGCCGAATACAAGTTTTTCTGCTTTTGCCGAAAGGTTAGGAAAACATTCTTTAATGACAGCGTTGAACTTTTCAAATTCTTTACTGTTTTCAAAATCACGGCTGAACACGGTTTTGCAGTTAACCATCTTTTTAAGGGTTTCAACATATTCTGCGATTTTGTTTTCAGAAACATTTTTGCGTTTATCATCGGAGGATAAAATTCTTTTTTTCATTACTTATTCTCTTTTCTGTGTTTTTCAATGGTTGCAGTAACTTTTTTATCGTTGTAGAAAGCAAAAACAATCAGTGACAGAAGGCTGAATACACCTGCAAAAACCCCCGTCAGTTTAACGCCCTGAAGTCCTACGGATTCACCCGAAAGAGCACCAACCGCAAGTATGCTTGAAACACCCATCATTGCAATAGCGGATGCGATTTTTTCGATAAATGTTTTAACGGCAGAGAAAATGCCTTCGCGGTTAACGCCGCTGACCAGGCTGTCGCACTGAATGATATCCGAAATAACGGATTGAGGAAGAATGTTGATTGCCGCAAAGGGGAAAGAAACAATAACACCCATACCGAGACCTATAAAAAGTTCGTTGCCGGGGGCAAGTGCGGCAATTTTATCACCGAAATAGATAAGACCGAAAACAACGGTAAAGACTACGCTTGCAATAATCAGAGGTAGCTTTTTGTTGTGTTTGCGGCTTATTTTAATGATAAGCGGGAATAAGCATATTGCAACAACAATGGCTGCGAGCATAACAAGGAACGACTGTGACTCGGGTACGTTAAGCAGCATTGTGATATAGTAAAGCATAGCTGTCTGGAAGAAAGCCATGGAAACGCCGCTGAATAAATCACCAAGGCTGAAAATAACAAAATTATTATTTTTAAATACAAGTGCAAAAGATTTCAGCATTGATTCCTTTGGCTTTGTGTTTTCATGAACATAATCCTTTTCGTTGAAAGCATAAGCACTCAGAAGAAGACAGGTAATGCCGATAGCAGCAAAAACAGTAAACACCGTACGCCATGCCCAGAGCGGTGAAAGCCCTGCATTTTTGAGCATATTTACAAACATTGTTGCCGCATACATAAATGAACTTGAACCCATAAAGAAAACGGTACTGATTCCGTAGTAACCGACTCTGACCTTTGCGTCGGGAATAATTTCGGGTACAAGTGCGTTGCGGGGAATAAAGAAGAATGTATATGCTGTGTAATAAGCAATAAGGAAGAAGCCTACCCATACTGCATTTGCAACAGAGCCTTCAGCAAACGGTGCATAAAAAATCAAAAGTACGGAAAGTGCATACGGAATAGCAGCGTAGCGGAGAAACGGCATCCTTCTGCCGTCTTTGTGTTTGCATTTATCCGAAAGTGAAGCAACAATCGGGTCTGTAACGGCATCAACAATTTTACCAAGTGCCGTAACTAAAGCCATAATAGTTATAAATCCGAGAAGTTTATTCTGAGGCAGAAGAAGCGGCAGACCGCTTTTTGCCGTGGGCTGGAAGAAATAGAGAAGATAATTGCTTATCATACCGGTGAATAAGCCTTTTGCAATATCTGCAAGGCAGTAACGGTACATTTTTCTTTTGGGTAATGATGCAGACATATATATCATCCTTTCTTTAGTTTCTCAGATAAATTATAGCATATATCTGTCAAAAAACAACTTGTATTTTTGTTTCTGCAGATTACTTGTTGAACTGCTTCTCATTAACGATCGATATAAATGTCTGTACCGTAAGGGTGAAAATATTTATACCCGAAGCACCTGCAATTTCTGGGTTATATACCCACACCTGACGCTGTGTGACCTTGGATAAAAAAGTATGTTTTTTTGTTTCTAATTAAGATGATTGCTGAAAGTGTACGTATCATCCTCCTAAATAAAATTACCCTGCAATATTTGTATCGGGTATCTGTAATACAATACTACTTAAAGTAAATTATATCTTCGAAACATGCTTGACTTGAATGATATGGTATTGCTGTAAAACGTGTTATACATAACAACAGCGTTAAATTCCGATTTCTCGGTTATGGCAGAATTTAAACTGTGAGCATATAAAGACTGTTAAGTTAAATCCCATAATAAAAAATCAGCCGCCCGAGTGTAAAACCCGGACGGTTAATTGTTTACTTATTACAGTGTTTATCAAATGATGGGTTGAAAGCGTAGAAATTCTTTTCGTCGAGCTTGTCGGTTGCGAGGCGGAGACCTTCGCCGAATCGCTGGAAATGAACAATTTCTCTTGCACGCAAAAATTTGATAGGTTCTCTTACATCGGGGTCGTCAACAAGACGCAGAATGTTGTCGTAGGTAGTTCTTGCTTTCTGTTCTGCGGCAAGGTTTTCTGTCATGTCTGTGATGACATCGCCCTTGCTCTGAATATACGCTGCTGTAAAGGGTACACCTGCAGCAGAGGAGGGATAAACCCCCGCCGTATGGTCAACAAAGTATGCGTCAAAGCCGTGCTTTTTGATTTCTTCTTCGGAAAGATTTTTTGTAAGCTGATAAACAATTGCACCGATCATTTCGAGGTGTCCGAGTTCCTCGGTACCTACAATGGAAGTGAAATGGTCCCTTTTGCAGTTCAAATTCAACTCAATCGGCAGAGGAAAGAGCCGAACTTACAAAACCACCTCAATCGATGCAGAAAGCACCGATAAGAGGTGGTTCAGTATTTTTGTGAGTGTAATTTGACAAATTGGAATTTGTCGTTATAAATCAATATTGATTTCGTACTTTTCTTCAATGAGTATATAGTTCACACCATATCTCTGCGCTAGGTCAAACATTTCAGCATTATCTGCCAATACACTCTCCATTGTACACCATTCATCATCCAAACGATTTTCAATGGCATTTGCATATTTCTTTATATCAGCAAAGTGATTTCTGATATAATCTTCACTCATTACAAGGCAGTAATATTTAATATCTTTGAGATATTCGTTTTCAAAATCCTTCTGCCAATCGAACGGAATATA
>JAZSDF010000047.1:0-9306 GCA_045531035.1 Acutalibacteraceae bacterium
GCTTTGACCGCAAGCTCAATTGCATGCTTATTGGTAACGGGAAGCATACCGGGCATACCGCTGCAGGCAGGGCATACGCAGTCATTGGGTTCTTTGGGGCTTGAATGACCGCCGCAGGAACAGAAAAGCTTTGAGTCTGTTGAAAGCTCAACGTGAGTTTCAAGACCGATAACAAGTTCGTATTTCATCTTTATGCCTCCATTCCTTCAACAGTATGAGCAATGCTCAGAAGCACGCTCTCTTTATATGAATCGGCGATAAGCTGAACACCCTTTGTTACAACTGCAGGCATACCTGTGATGCTCGGAATTGCCGTGTAAAGGCTTTCTTCAAATACCTTTCCGAAAGCTTCGAGAATATCATAGGGCTGATAGCTTGTTTTGCCGCAACCAGGTGTAAGAATTGCATCGTATGATGCGAGAACTTCTCTTGTCTTATCACAAGCAATTCTTCTCATGCGAAGTGCCTTATCATAGCAGTTTTCGTATCTGCCCTTTGAAAGGACATCCGAGCCGTAGATAATTGTTGCTTTTGTGAGGAAATTCATGCTTTCACTTCTGCTCTTTACATAGAGCTCATCGATATTCTTATATTCGGGAGTTCTGTAGCCGTACTTAACACCGTCAAATCTTGAAAGATTGTTTGTTGTTTCGGCACTCATAAGAATCTGCCATGCAGTCTGAACATCGGCAACGATATCAAGAGAAACCTGTTCAACCTTTGCGCCGACAGCTTCAAGCTTCTTTGCATAAGCATCGATATTTGCCTTTACTTCGTCACATGCGGCATCATAAAGCTCTTTTACGATGCAGATTTTCATTGCCGAAACATCTTCGCCGAGTGAATATTCATATTTCTCTGCGGGAAGGCTTGTGCCGTCCTTATCATCATGACCTGCGATAACGGAAAGAATTTCTTTCATATCTGCAGCATTAGAAGCGGTAACGCCTATCTGCTCACCCGAGCAAGCGCAAGCAATGATACCGTAGCGTGAAACGGTTCCGTAGGTCGGTTTTATAAAGTCAACACCCGAAACAGCAGCCGCACGTCTGGGTGCACCGTTGAGGTCAACATTGAGAGCAGCCTTGATTTCGCCCTTTGCAACAAGCGAAGCCGCTGCACCTGCAAGATTGCCGTTTTCGGTTACGGGTTCAAAATTTGAGAATTCGCCGAGAAGGTCAAGACCGAATTCGCCGACATTTGTTTTGCCCGAAATTGCATAGCCTGCCTTTTCAAGTCTTTCAACAGCTTCTGCACTGAAAAGAGGCTTGAAATTCTCAAGCATTTTTGATCCTGCGGTTGCAGGAACATCTTTAACGAGAATTGTATCGTCAACTGCGATTTTTCCCGCTTTATTTATTTCATTGATATAATAACTCACTTTCAGCACCTCACTTTACAAGTCTGGGAACCTGCCAGCTGTCTTCCGTGCTCTGAGGAGCACCTGCAAGAAGGTCCTTGCGTTCAAACGGCTGCTTGCGTTCATCGTCACGGAGAACGTTGGTCATGGGCATAACATAAATCATTGCCTCAACATTCTCTGTATCAACCTTTTCGAGAGCCTCTTCGTTCTTATTCATATCGCCGAAAATCTTTTCAATAGCCTTCTTTTCTTCAGTTGTGAAAGCGATTTCGTTGACTGATTCAAGACCGTCAAGCTTGCTCTTTGTTGAAACGACGCCTGCTTTTGACGACTTCACGGTTGAAGCAAATGCAGATGCATCTCCGCCTTCGGAACCGAGAGTTTCAACACTTCCCTTACCTCTGATGCTTACGTTTGCTTCGTAAAGCTGAAGCTCCGTAACTTCGCCGGGTGCACCGAGCATCTGGTCCTGAGCAGTACCGTCAAGCGGGAATGCGATAACGTCTCTGATGGTTTCGGTGTCTGCAAGAAGCATTACGATTCTGTCAACACCGGGTGCCATACCCGCATGGGGAGGTGCACCGAACTGGAACGCATTATAAAGTGCGCTGAATCTCTTTTCAACCTCGTCCTCGCTGTAGCCTGCGATTTCAAAGGCTTTTCTCATGATTTCAGGGCTGTGGTTTCTTACCGCACCTGAAGCAAGCTCGATACCGTTGCATACAAGGTCATACTGATATGCAAGAATATCCGTGGGTTCCATCGTTTCAAGAGCCTTGAGACCGCCCTGAGGCATTGAGAACGGGTTATGAGTGAATATAATCTTATCCGTTGTTTCATCACGCTCATACATGGGGAAGTCAACAACGAAGCAGAATTCAAACGAATCTTTGTTGATAAGCTCAAGTTCATTACCGAGCCATGTGCGGATAACTCCTGCGTTCTTATCGGCAACATCTGAAATTGTGTCACAGATAAAGAAGATTGTTTCGCCCGCCTTAACACCTGTAAGCTCAACGATTTCTCTCTTTTCGTCGTCCGTGAGAACCTTTACGATGGGGTCATCCTTGAACTCATAGGTTTCGGCATTGAGAAGAGTGATATGTGCAAGACCCGCCATCTTTGCCTGCTTTGTTGCGAAATTGAGTGACTTATCAAAGAACCATCTTTCGTTCTTGCAGGGTGCAACAATACCTCTTACAGGTTTGTTCATGAAAGGCTTGAACTTAACTCTCTTGAAAAGGTCTGTGAGGTCACAGATAACAAGGGGGTTGCGAAGATCGGGCTTATCCGAACCGTACTTTGCCATAGCCTCTCTGTAAGGAATACATCTGAACGGTGTTTCGGTGATTTTCTTATCCGAGAAAGTGCGGAAAACATCGCTTACAACATCTTCGCATACCTTGAGAACCTCCTCCTGAGTGGAGAAAGCCATTTCAAAGTCGAGCTGATAAAATTCACCGGGTGAACGGTCAGCACGTGCGTCTTCATCTCTGAAACAGGGTGCAATCTGATAATATTTATCGAATCCGGACACCATGAGAAGCTGCTTGAACTGCTGAGGTGCCTGGGGAAGAGCGTAAAACTTGCCGGGATGCTTACGGCTGGGAACAAGGAAGTCTCTTGCACCCTCGGGGGATGACGCTGTGAGAATGGGGGTCTGAATATCAAGGAATCCCCTCTCCTCCATAAGACGGCGCATATGTCCGATAACCTTTGAACGGAGAATAATATTATTATGAAGGTCGGAATTTCTCAAATCGAGGAATCTGTGTTTAAGACGGATATTCTCATTTGTGTCGTTTGAACCGATTTCAAAGGGTAAATCTCTGCTGCAAACACCGAGAACCTCAAGAGAATCAACAACAAGCTCAACAAGACCTGTTTCGATTTTGGGGTTAACGGTATTTTCGTCACGCTTTGTTACCTCGCCCGAAACGGAAATAACTGTTTCCTTGCTGATACCTTTAACAAGATTTTCGTCGTGAACAACAACCTGTGTCACGCCTGTTTCGTCACGCAAGTCAACGAAGAGAACACCGCCGTGGTCACGGATAACATCTACCCAGCCCGCAAGCTGAACAGTCTGACCGATATGGGATTCTCTTATTTCATTGCAACGATGAGTTCTATACATTTTCCATACCTCCGATGCATAATTACCAATTTAATATATGATTCTCAAAAACAAAAAACGCCCCGAGAATCATTACAATTCTCGGGACGAGTCAATATTTTACCCGCGGTGCCACCCGTATTGATACCAAAAGGTATCCGCTCTTTTTATTTTGTTTTTATACAAGGAAGTGTTGCCGTTCTTACTACTCATTTAAAGCGCACTTTCAGCCCATGATGCGCTATCTCTTTTAAACTTTCCGTGAAAGACGGGTCTTCACATGATATTATAGCAAATTTTATTTCAATGTCAACAACCAATTTTAACTAAATGCGGAATTATTTATAATGTATTTATTATATATAATTTCCAATCGGTTGAATTATATCAATAAGTTTTCAAATAATCGGTTATTTAAAATCACAAGCCAAAATGTTATAATACGGATACAACAGAACAATCACGGAGGTTATTATGAATACGCAAAAAATCGGCGAACAAATTGCTGCTTTAAGAAAGTCAAAAGGACTTACACAGAATGAACTCGGAGAAAGACTCGGTGTTTCATTTCAGGCTGTCAGCAAATGGGAAAGAAGCGAAACCCTACCCGACATAAGCATTTTGCCTGATTTGGCGAAAGTGCTTGAAACAACGGTTGATTTTATTCTTTGCGGCGGTGAAAAAACAGTTGAATACAAAGGAAAAATCAGCGTTTCGGATATGATAAACGGTCTGAGGAGTTTTGAAAACACGGGCAGACTTCTCGGAAAAGAAAATATCATTTACCGTTCAGCTGTAAACGGCATCAACAATGCGATGAACACAGACATTGAAGAAGCGTTCGCAAACGATTATGCGTTTGAAGCTTTTGTTGCAGAGGCTGTTATTCAGAATTTATCCATGGGTGCTTATGTTGATATTACTGATGTAAAAAACAGCTTTAAGCATGAACATTTCAGGAAAATCGTTCTTGATTACTGTGCAAGATACGGGTTGAAATAATTTAACGGGTCAGTTCAATTTGAGCTGACCCGTTTTTTACATCTGTTCCAAAATATACTGCTTCACATCTTCAAGCTTACTTTTCTGCCATTCGTTTTCCTCTGCTTTTTCGGCAAGGGGGCAAAGAATGAAGAAATCGAGGGTTTCGCCGGGTACACGCCCCGTTCTCAAAGGTTCTGCGAAATGCTCTGCCCACTCCTCTTCGGTTGCATTTTTGAACCTCTGCGGGTTGAGATATGTCATCTGTCTTCTCGTTGCGGCAATGTGCATTTTTGCGGAAAGAGGTGAAAGAAGATTGAAATCCTCTTCCTGAACATCAACAAAAATTCTCGGAAGCTCTGTTTTTACGATGTGTTCAGAACCTCTTAAAATTTCAAGCCCCATAGGTTCCCAAGAAAATTCGGTTTCGGTAAAATTGATTTTAACAAGCAGACCGAATTCGGTGTTATACTGCGAACGCTGATAATCCGTGTCAAAAATAAAATTGCCGAGTGAATAGAAAATCACCTTGTCCCCTACCGTTTCATAATTCATAGGAACGTGGGGATGATGTCCGACGACGATATCCGCACCCATTTCAAGATATTTATGATAGCGTTCTCTTGTGTACGGTGACGGAAGCGGGGTAAATTCCTCACCCGCATGAGCAACAACAACACACCAACGGCAGGTCTTTTTGATTTCGTTTATTGTGTTCTGAATTTCATCGAGGTCGCTCCAGCTGTAGCACCCCGCTTTGTTTTCATCTGCCTTTCTGCACGCACGCTGATATCCGACACCGAACATACCGATTCCGCCCGCTTCATCAAGAATGACGGGTTTTCTCGCTTCATGAATATCCATGCCTGCACCGATAGTCTGAACGCCGTTTTCTCTTGCAATTTCAAGAGTTGTTCTGATGCCGTACTCACCTGCATCCATAATATGATTGTTGCAGATATTCCATATATCGGCATGCATTTTATTAAGCACCTTAACCGCTTCGGGGTCGATTGTGTGAAGTAATTGCTGAACGCCGTCTTTGGTTGTGTTCTGTTCAACAGGTGCAACAGGTCCCTCAACATTTGCAATAACATGGTCGGCGGAATGAAGATAGGCGAGAATTTCATCCGAAATAAGCTCATCGTCATTCCACTTGCCGTACATATATCTGTCAAAACCGATATCACCGGTAAAAACAAGAGTTGAATTGTCTTTCATGTTGCTTTCCTTTCAGATAATAAGGTGACATTATAATACCACAGCAGAATAAAAAGAGCAAGAAAAACTGTGCTCTTAGTTTTTTACAATTGAATTTCGGCGTCAAGTCGGTCTTTTGTGAAAGCATAAAGCCGAAGGCTTTCTGAATTCTTTCTCACATAAACTATCGCTCTGCCATAATAAGTTGAACGGTAATTTTCCGCATAGCAGGTAAGGTCATCGGGTTTGCCGTTTTCAATTCCGAGAATTTCACCGTCTCCGATAAGCTGATAATAAATAACCTTATCGTCTGCTGAAGCTATATTGCTGTTTTTATCAAGAATTGCAACCTCAATCTGTACGCAGTCTCCGGAAGTTTCATACATTTCAAAGCTGATTATGTTTGCATCTTCGGGAGTGCAAAGAACATCCTCTGCTCCCCCTGCTTTTGCCGTAAGAACACCCGTTTCATATGGGAACTCCCACGTGACTCTGCAACCGTCTGCATCTGTAAGCAGTTTCTCTCCAAGCGACTTTCCGTTTATGAAAAGCTCTGCTTTGTCCGAATTTGTGTAACAGCTTACGGAAACCGTTTCGCCTTCGTTTGCTGAATACACAAAGCTGTCAGACCATACACTTGTTTTATCCTTTGCACCTCTTGATACCGCAATTTTGACAAATTTTTCTTCCGTCCATAACGCTTTTCGCTGATAATAAAGAGGCTTCTCGTTTCCGCATAAGTCAAGCATGCCCGCCTGAGAAATTCTTACGGGCCAACCTCTACATTCACCGAGAAAATCAATTCCCGTCCATAAAAACTGACCGCAGATGTACTCATTATCCCTTACCGCATACCAAGCCTCGGGGGAATGTCCGTTTTCGCTTCCTAATATGACCTTGTCGGGAAAGCTCTTATGATCCTGCTCATAAAAATGCTCCCTGTAGTTATATCCCGCAACATCAAGAACGTCAAAAAATCCTGTTTTTGTTGATAATTCGGGGAAAGAAAGTGCAGAAAGAACAGGTCGTGTGTTGTCAACAGCATGAACAATATCCACAAGCCTCTTTGCAACGGTTGTCAAACGCCTTGCATCTGGTTTTTTATCATCATATCTTCTTTCCTGCGCAGGCTTATTTGCGTCGTTGTTACCCAGAACTTCGTCAAAAAACGGTGTCACATACGGATCGTTGGGATAGTCAACCTCATTGCCGATTGACCACAGAATAACACTCGGATGATTTCTGTCACGAAGCACCATTGCTTCGAGATCCGCTTTATGCCACATCGGAAAATCTTCGGCATATCCGAAACGCTTGGGAGGATAAACATTATGACCCTGCCACCATTTGTTTTTTGCACCTTCCCACTCATCAAAAGCTTCATCCATAACAAGCAGACCGATTTCGTCGCACAAATCAAGTAAATCCTCTGACGGAGGATTGTGTGCGGTTCTGAGGGCGTTGCAGCCTGCAGCTTTGAATTTTTTGAGTCTGCGTTCCCATACGCCTGTCGGAACTGCCGCACCGAGTGCACCCGCATCATGATGAACACAAACACCTTTGAGTTTCATGCTCTTGCCGTTGAGGAAAAACCCCTTGTCTGCATCAAAAACAGCAGTCCTTACTCCAAAAGGAATACTGATTTCATCTGTTATTTCTTCGTTTTTAACAGAAAAACAACGAAGATTATACATATACGGATTATCGGGCGACCATAATTTCACATCGGGAATTTCAAGCTGAAATGTTCCGCTTTCTCCGTCAGCTTTACTGCTCACAACGGCATTGCCGTTTTTGTCTTCAACAAAAAAGTTAGCTCCATCGCACCCGATAGTTTTATATTCAATATTTACGGTCGATTTATTGTTGTCAATTTTCTCTGTAGATACAAACACTCCGTCATTTGCAAAACAGTTTAAATCAGATATTTCCAAGGTTACATCTCTGTAAATTCCGCTGCCCGTAAACCATCTTGAATCAGCAACCTCGTCGTGTTCAACACTGACACTGATTACATTCTCACCTGAACGGATAAACTCCGAAACATCATATGTGAATGTGGAATAGCCGTATGCCCGACCTCCGAGATAATTGCTGTTTATCCATACACTGGAATGTTTATATATTCCTCCGAAGGTTATTCTTACTCTTTTTCCGCAAATTTCATCGGGAAGATTAAAATGCTTTCTGTACCACGCAGTTCCTCCGGGAAGATATCCCGTACCGCTCGCATTTGATTTATCAAAAACATGTTCAACCGACCAGTCATGAGGCAGATCAACTATTCTCCATGCAGAATCATCATATCCCATGTAATCTGCTCCGACAGTATCCCCAAGATGGAATTTCCACTCTGAGTTAACAGTGATAATTTTACCCATGATTACACCTCCGACATTTAATTGCCATTATCAGATTTATCAGAAGCTTTTTTTGCGGAATAAACTCCGAAACAAGCAAGTGCAATAAACGCAGTTAATCCGCCGACTGTAAGTGCCTTCTTGTATTTAGTGCCTTTGGATAAACTGATTTCGTTTTTTTCGGTGTTTATTTCGGAAGTTTGCAAAGTGATTTCGCTATGTTCTGATTCATACGTATCAATCACTTCAGTCAATTCTGTTAAAGGATGAGCGGGGTCTTTCTTAATATACACTTCAGATATATATATTTCCTTTTCATAATATACTACAGTAACATTATTCTTCTGTGTATTAGCAGTTTTGGTTGTAGCCGGCAATTTATCCTTTTTTGTGGTTTTTTCAGTTGTAGTTCTTTTTGTTCTTCCGGTATAACTGTAGGGAGGTGATGTTTTTATAGTGATATCAGATCGGGTGGTTGAAAATCTGTTTCTTCGTGACTTAGTCTTATTATTTAGAATTGTCTTATCGTCTGTCGCATTGCTAACCTCGGAATTATTTCCGGTTTCTTCTTCGTATGCATCATTTTCAATCGTAAATGGATAATAATTCGAATAGAAACCTTGCGAATCGATAAAACGTACACAGCAATCAACACGCTTGGGAAGTCCTGACTTTACTCCGACTCTTACTTCACAGGTAACACCGTTATTGATATCAAGATGAATTGCACCGTCAAAGCTGTACGGCTCAATATTTTGGGAATATATACCGTCAGATGCATCAAATTCAAATTCAGCATCTTCAACCTGCAAAGAAATACCTGCAAATAAATTATCAGCAGTAAAATTAGGGTCAGAAAAGAAAAAACAAAGTAAAAAAGCTCTTGTTTCATGATCAAACTTAACTTTGACAACGCCAAAATCTACACCGCAATTGCTCTCACCGTCAACAAGATTATAAACAGAAGCACCGTCCCATTCTCTGCCTGTGTCAATTCCATCGATATTATATGAAAAAGCAAAAAAACTCAGTGAAAAAATAAATACAATAGATAAAAAAGTTGTAAGGATACGTTTCATAACTACACTCCGAATAAATTATGTATATAATAGAATGACACAATTCGACATAATTTTCAACCAAATAAAATAAATCTCTTTTTTAAACAAATATCAAAGTAAACTTTTATAAAATATAAACAAAAAACCGCCTTTTAAAAGGCGGTTTTTTGTTTATATTTTATAAAAGTTTACTTTGATATTTGTTTAAAAAAGAGATTTATTTTA
>JAZSDF010000082.1:0-6822 GCA_045531035.1 Acutalibacteraceae bacterium
CATCATCCGCACCTTCGATTTTGGGAGGATAAGTTCCGTCGGGAATAGGCTTGATTTCTTCGCACATATCGGCAATGAGGTTGGGGTTTTTGACAACCACTTCATACGCGGTATCCTCTCCGAGATAGGCAAATTCATCAAGCATATTCTGTGTTGTGCGCAGGTAAAGGGGTGCTTGTTCCGAAGCATCCTTGAAGCCTTGACCCGCCATAAGAATTTCTCTGTATATTTTGTCGTTTTCTTCAAGGAAATGAACGTCACCCGTTGCAACAACAGGAATATTAAGCTCATCTGCAAGGTGAATTATCGTTCTGTTTATCTCGTTAAGCTCCTCTTCGGACTCAACCATTCCTTCACGAAGCATGAAAGCGTTGTTGCCGTTGGGCTGAATTTCAAGATAATCATAGATACTTGCAAGCTGCAATAAATCTTCCTTGGGTCTGCCTGTAAATATAGCTTGATAAAGCTGACCCGCTTCGCAGGCACTTCCGACAATAAGTCCCTCTTTATGAGCAAGAAGCTCGCTTCTCGGAATTCTCGGATGTCGGTAATAATATTCGAGATTTGATTTTGAAATAAGCTGATAAAGATGCTTCAAGCCGATTTTGTTCTTTGCAAGAAGAATGATGTGGTATGTCGGAAGTCTTTTGATGTTAAGAGGAATTTTTTCGTTGATTTCATTAACATTCTCAACACCCTTGCTCTTGCAGAGTTCAAGGAGCTTTTCAAAAATGCCTGCAAGTGCACCCGCATCCTCATCCGCTCTGTGGTGGTCAAAATCGGGAAGCTTGAAAAACTTTGAAAGCGAATCAAGCTTATAATTCTTTATGCCTTCAATAAGGCTCTGTGCCATAACAAGGGTATCAATATGTGTAAAATTATATTCAATTCCGTTTCTTCGGCAGGTGTGTCTGAGTACATTTGTATCAAAAGTAGCATTATGTGCAACAAGAACACCGTCACCGCAGAATTCAAAGAATTTGCGTACAGCTTCCGCCTCTTTAGGTGCACCCGCAACCATACGATTATCAATGCCCGTAAGCTCGGTAATCTTTCTCGGAATGGGACATTCGGGGTCAACAAAGGTCTGGAATCTTGCTCTTTCGGCACCGTCAACATATTTTACCGCACCGATTTCGGTAAGACGCACTCTGTCGGTACGCAGACCCGTTGTTTCAACGTCGAAAACGATGAAGGTTCCGCTCAGAGGCATGTCCGCACTGCCCGTAACGATTTTTACGGAGTCGTCAACATAGTAACCCTCCATGCCGTAAATGACCTTGATACCGTTTTTCTTTGCCGCCGCAGCCGCTTCGGGATATGCCTGAACAACACCGTGGTCAGTTATCGCCACTGCTTTGTGTCCCCACTTCGCCGCCCTTGCAACAAGCTTAGACGCTGCAGTCATGCCGTCCATTGCGGACATGTTGCTGTGCATATGAAGTTCAACACGCTTTTCCTCGGCGGTGTCACCCTCTTCGATTTCTTCGATTATCATAACCGAATTTGCTTTTATACAGTAGGTCTTTATATAGTCGTCATATTCAACATGACCGCGAAGCATAACAACCTTGCCGTCGGAAATATTTGCAACAAGCTGTTCGCAATTCTGAACCGCCTCAAATATTTTAACGGTATATGAGCTTGTCTTGTCGGTTATGTTGAAATTGATAATCTTTCTTTTTCCGTCACGGGTATCACGCATATCGAGCGAGAAAACCTTGCCCCATACGGTAACATTGCCGTCTTCAATTGAAATGCCGTTCAGAGGAACGGGCTTTGATTTTATCTTGCTTCCGTAAATAACCTTTGCATTGGTAAGAGAAATGGGCAAATCCTCAAATTCTCTTTCAGCTTTCTTAGGCTTCTTTTCTTCGGAAACAACAGGCACTTCAACCTTGACTGTTGCCGCTTGCATCTGAATGTATTCGGGCGAATCGATTTTTGCCGTATTTTCACCTTTAATTTCAACCGTGCAGACAACATCAAAATGTTCTTTTATATATTTTGAAATAAACTCCTTTGCACCTGCTTCAACAAGGATATCAGCTCCGTTGAAAACAGTGATTGTTATGTTATTATCATTTATTGTAAACTTTGCGTTTTCGAGGAAACCGTTTGCGGCAGCTATATTTTCTTTTGCAACACGCACAAGCTGAGGTATGCATTTGTCCGAAAATGCGGACGACGGAAAATAAGGAGTAATAACAACCTTATTGATGCCTATAGCATTTTTGATTTCGCTTTGTGCGTTGATTATATAAACATCCTCAACATATCTGTCAAATCTTGCGGATATATCAAGTTTCATGGTTTCTTCGTCAAGAAAAATGCGTTCAACCGTACCGCCTGAAAGAATTTCACGCAGTCCCGCATTTATATATTCACCGATAAAACTTAAGATTGAATTTTCGTTCATGTTTATCACCAAATAAAGGGCAGAATTTTATGCCCTATATCATTTGAGTTTCTATATTTTTTCTATTTCTTCAAGAAGTCTGCTGACGGCTTCTGCTTCGGGAACCTTGCAGACTATTTCACCCTTTTTGAAAATAAGAGCACAACCGTCGCCGCCTGCAATTCCTATATCTGCCTCACGGGCTTCGCCGGGTCCGTTTACGGCACAGCCCATAACGGCAACCTTGATGTTTTTCTTGCAGCCCGAAAGCTTTTCTTCAACCTCATTTGTAAGAGAAATAAGGTCGATTTTTGTTCTTCCGCAGGTAGGACAAGAAACGATATCAACACAGTCAGTCTTAAGACCGATTGCCTTGAGTATACCGTTTGCGGCAGAAACCTCTTTGACGGGGTCGTCTGTCATGGAAACACGGATTGTGTTGCCAATTCCGTCAAGAAGAAGCGAACCGATACCGATTGATGACTTGATGAGCGCCATGTTATGAGTACCCGCTTCGGTAACTCCGAGATGTAAGGGATAATCACATCTCTCGGCAACAAGTCTGTATGCCTCGGTCATGATATTTACATTTGAGGATTTTATTGAAATAATGATATCGTTAAAATCGCACTGTTCAAGGAGCGAAACATGATTCATCGCACTCTGCGCAAGTGCTTCTGCGCAGGGCGAACCGTATTTTGCAAGAAGTTCTTTTTCAAGCGAGCCCGAATTTACACCTATTCTGATTGGCACCTGCTTTGCCTTGCAGGCAGAAGCAACAGCTCTCACTCTGTCCATTGAACCGATGTTGCCGGGGTTAATTCTGATTTTATCAACACCTGCATCAAGGCTTGCAAGAGCAAGACGGTAATCAAAATGAATATCCGCAACAACGGGCACGGTAAGATTTTCCTTAAGCTTTTCGATAAGCTTTGCGGCAGCCATATCGGGAACAGCTGCTCTGATTATTTCACAGCCCGCCTTTTCAAGTTCGACAGCCTGTTTTACACTGCCTTCGATATCACTTGCGGGGCGGTTAAGCATTGACTGAACGGTTACCGCCGAATCGCCGCCAATATAAATATTCCCGACCTTAACCTTTCTGCTTTTACGCCTTTCCACAGTTAACACCTACTTTAACTCTTAATTAATCTCCAGATATCGCTGAATGAAATAACCGCCATGAGAATAAGAAGAAGCACAAGACCGATTGCATGAACCCAGCCCTCATACTTTCTCGGAACAGGCTTTCTGAAAATCATTTCAATGAGAATGAAGAACAGTCTGCCGCCGTCAAGTGCAGGAAGAGGAAGAAGATTGAAAAGTCCGATATTGATGGTTATCATCGCAAGCATTGTGAGAAGATAACTGTAATCGGTTTCCTGCTGTGCAATTTCTGCGGCATCGGCAATATAAGTTACCGTGCCGATGGGTCCCGAAAGGTCGCTCAAACCGTACTGACCCGTAACAAGATCGAGCAGACTTATCCACACTATTCTGCCGATAGAAATCGATTCGAGAACAGCGTTTTTCGTGACACTGAGGAAAGACGGTTCAACGCCTCTTATTATAAAATCATAAACAATTGTGAGTGTTCCGTTGTTATCGAAGGTCTGGAATTTCACTCCGTTGAGCTCTACTTCCTTGCCTTCTCTTTCAACAACAAAATCTATTATGCCGTCCTTATCTCTTGTCATAAGGAAGCTCAGATCATATTCCGAATAAACATTTTTGCCGTTGATTTTTTTGATTTCATCCTTTACCTGCAGGCCGTACTGACTGCTCACGGAATTTTTATGGAAAGAATGAATTTCTGGTAAACCTATAAGCTCGCTCTGCGAAAGCATAATTGCAACGATAATGACACCCATGATAAGATTTATCGTTCCGCCTGCAGCAACGATTATAAATCTTTGCCACGCGGGTTTGTTGCAGAAAGCATTTTCGTTTTCGCTTTCCTCATCCTCACCCTCCATACTGACAAACCCGCCGATAGGCAAAAGACGGAGAGCGTATTTAGTGTCACCCTTTTTAAATTTAAAAAGAGTTGGGCCCATGCCCATTGCAAATTCATTTACCTTCACTTTAAAAAGCTTTGCAAACGTAAAATGTCCGAGTTCGTGAAAGAAAATTATCAAACCGAAGAAAAGAATGGCTATAAGAATCGGCCATACCTTTCCCCAAACCGCACCTGCGGAAACAAGTGAAATAAATTTCATATAAATAACCTTTCTGTTGCTTCTCTTACAGCCTTATCGGTTTCGAAAACCTGCTCAAGAGTGTAATCCGAAACGGCCTCAACGCAGTCAAATGCCGCTTCAACAGCCTTCGGAATATCGAGAAAACCGATTTTTCCCTCTCTGAAAAGCTCGTTTGCCTTTTCGTTTGCCGCATTTACCGCCGCAGGGAAAAGTCCGCCCGCTTCAAATGCTTTTCTGCAAAGATTGATGCATGTAAAGGTTTCGTAATCGGGTTTTTCAAAGGTAAGAGTCACCGCTTCGGCAAGGTCGAGTTGCTTAACGGGACTTTCAAATCTGTCGGGATAAGTGAGAGCATACTGAATGGGTATCCTCATATCCGGTACACCAAGCTGAGCGATAACGGAGTTATCAATATACTCAACGAGAGAGTGAATTATACTCTGTCTGTGAACAAGAATATCAATATCCGCCGCCTTCATGCCAAAAAGCCATGCGGCTTCAATAAGCTCAAGACCCTTGTTCATCATTGTAGCAGAATCGATGGTTATTTTTGCACCCATGCTCCAGTTGGGATGCTTCAAAGCCTGCTCTAAAGTAACCTTTGAAAGCTCCTCACGGTTTTTTCCGAAAAACGGTCCGCCCGAAGCTGTAAGAATGAGTCTTTTTATCTGATTTTTACCCTGACAGCCCTGGAGCGACTGAAAAATCGCTGAATGTTCGCTGTCAACAGGAAGGATGTCAACACCTTTTTCTGCTGCAAAATCCATAACGATTTTACCGCCCGCAACAAGGGTTTCTTTGTTTGCGAGAGCAATTTTACTGCCCTTTTCTATCGCCGCAAGAGTCGGTGCAAGACCTGCAATACCGACAATGCTGTTAAGCACGGTATCGGCACCGCAGCGTGCACATTCCTCAACACCCTCGGCACCCGAAAGCACCTTTGTTGAGGTATCCGCAACTCTTATCTTTAAATCCGCTGCCGCTTTTTCATCCGCAACAGCTGCAACGCGGGGATTAAATTCTCTGATTTGCTCCTCAATTATATCCGTTTTGCTGTTTGCTGTCAGAGCCTCGATTTCAAAGCCCGAAAGTCGTGCCACCTCAAGTGCCTGAACGCCGATTGAGCCCGTTGAACCGAGAACGGCGAGGGTTTTAGTCATAAAATCATTCCTTTATTCCTGCAATAGCAAGACCGATTTCTATCATAACATAGAGTGCGGGCATGGTAACGAGAAAGCTGTCCATTCTGTCAAGAACACCGCCATGACCCGGGAAGAGATTTCCGAAATCCTTTTCGCCGAAGTTTCTCTTGATAACCGATGCGGAAAGGTCGCCGCACATGCCGAGAACGGCAAGGATAAGCGAGCATCCCAGAATCATCCACACATTGAGAGTATCATTGCGGAAGCATGTTGCATCGCAGACAAAATAGGTCACAACGCAGAAAAGAACCGTGCCTGCAAGTCCGCCGATTGCACCTTCAACCGACTTTTTCGGACTTATTTTCGGAGCGAGCTTATGTTTTCCGAACTTGCTGCCGACAAAATATGCCCATGTGTCGCTCATCCATGCACAGTACATTGCACAGAGAATAAGGAACACACAATGAGAACGCTGGAAATACTGAGGATAGATAACGCAGAGGTCTCTGACCTTGAAAAGTGTTCCTAAAGAGCCCGGAATTGCAAGAGAGGCAAAAAGTGCCAAAGCAACATTCTCAAATTTTGTGGTTTCATAATTTTTAAGCATAACAATCAGCAAGCCTATAATATATAGAATTATGATTGCCGACAGCGGTATGGGAATATACTGCTGAATGTTGAAATCCACATATGCGGGAACCAATGCCGAGACAACCATTGAAATGCCTGTCAATATCTTGTTCTGACATTTGGAAACACGCATAATCTCATAGGCCGCTATTGCAGAAATAATTCCCATCGGTATACTCATTGCACCAAGATATCCGAGTCCTGTAAATACAAGCAGCATTATTACGATAAGGGCGCAGATGACACCCGTTATTATTCTTACTTTCATCTCTTCACTCTCTGTTCGTTTTATGTTTTTTTATACTCCGCCGAAGCGTCTGTTCCGTTTGCTGTAATCTATAATCGCCTTATCCAAATCGTCTGATGTGAAATCGGGCCAAAGAATATCGGAAAACCAGAATTCCGAATATGCCGCCTGCCAGATAAGGAAATTTGAAAGACGGTATTCACC